>NZ_JBAURI010000409.1:0-1974 GCF_049581145.1 Bradyrhizobium sp. | reverse complement strand
ATCGACCAGCCTTCGCCCCATCTGGTCCTGATCTCGAGCTTGATGTTGTTGTGCTTGAGCTGCGCGCGCAGCTTGCACATTTGCACGTCGAGGATCTTCTCATCCGGCCATTCGCATTCCGGCAGGCTCTCGAACAGCACGGTATAGAGGCCGTCGCGCGTCACGAAGTCGCGCGACAGCAGCATGCCGACGATCTGCGCGTGCCGCGGCTCGATGCCGAGCGCCTCGCGGATGCGGCTGCAGGTCGAGCGGTCCACGCCCAGGATCCCCTCGAGCTGCTCGATCCGGTCGAGCAGATGTTGCACGTTCCTCATTCGTCTCCCCCCGTCATTCCCCGGCCGATCGGCGTGCCGCCGATGCTGTCGACCAGCCAGCCGGACCCGCGCCACGCCGCATAAAGCGCGGCTGCCACGAACACCGTCACGCATAGACATCGCAGCATGCTGCTAGCCCTCCGCCGGCGGCGCGGCATCGACCTGCCCGGTTTGCTCCGCCGGTTTCGCCGGCACGATGACGCGCTCGATGCGAGTCAGCACGTTGATGGGATCGCCGTCTTCGTCGCCCGACATCGGCTGCGTCGGCTTGCCCCAGGCGCGATCGAGCAGCGCCTGCGCCGCCGAGATCCGCGCCGCGGCCGGCGCCTCCTCGTTCTTCATGATAGCGGCGAGCGCCTTGAGGGCCGCGGCGGTGTGCCGGCGCGCCCTGGCCTGAATATCAAGGATTGCCCTCGTCATTCGCGCAATTCCACAGCGGCCCAAAAACGGGACGGCAGGCTAGATCCCGAGATCGTTGGTGAACTGGCCCATGACCGACAGGAAATCCTCGGTCTGGCCCTCGATCTTCTGCGCGACGCTGCCGACCGCGGACGACACCGCCTGCCGCTGGCGCGCCAGCGTCGCGCGCAACAGCTCGACCTGCGCCGCCTGGATCTCGCCCATCATGCGGGTGTGCTCGTCCATCATCTGCTTCACGCTCAACCCGGCGGATGCGGGATGCGCGGTGGCCGAAGGCAGCGGCGCGGCGGCCGACGATGCTGCTGCCACCTGCACGTTCACAGCCGGCAAAGCTGCAATGGCAGGCGCAGCTGGAATCGGCGTTCCGGCCGGCATCTGCGCGATCGCGGGTGACGCAATCGCGGCGCGGATCGCCTGCTCGACGTCGATATCGGATGCGCCGGCGTCGAGCGCGATCACGCGCCCATTCAGATTGTAGTTCTGCCGGCCCGCTAGCATCTGCATCGTCAGCGTCTCGATGCCGGGAATGTCGCGCAGCCGCGTCTTCAAGTCAGCAATGCCCATCTCACCCTCGTTTCGAATTGGTGCGAGCGTGAGGAAACTGTGATTTGCCTTAAGGCTTCAATTTGCCGGACACGGTTTCTGTGGATGGCCGCGCCGGCCATGCACAGATTTGCGAAGGCCGGCCGCGCAGCGCGTTCGGGCGGCGGCGTCGCCGACATGGATTGCCTTGCTGCGCTCGCAATGACGGCGAGCGATCGAAGCGCAACTCCTCCCCGTCATTGCAAGGCGATGTCCGGTACCGCATATGTGATGGGAGGGATGATCGACAGCTGCCCCTGCGGGAGCGTAGCTTCCGCCTCGCCAGGCGCCGCCATTTTCGCCGCCTGGGAACGACCGGCGCGGTTCTGCTCCGAGCCGGATTCCGATCGCTGCGCCAACCGGCGTGAAACAAAAGGCGGCGCGTGCTGCGCGCGGCCTCTCCAGCAAAGCCGGCGATCCCTGGACATCATGGAGATCGCCAGAACTCGGCGCGAACTGACGAGATCGCGACCGAAGCGTGTCTGTCGCCATGCGGACGGCGGCTGATGCAAGACCGTCAACTCAAGACCGTCGACCCAAGATCATGGACCAAGGAGAACGTCATGAAAGTGCTGATGGTGATCACATCCCACGACCAGCTCGGCAACACCGGCAAGAAGACCGGCTTCTGGCTCGAAGAGCTCGCCGCACCCTACTA
>NZ_JBAURI010000408.1:0-2235 GCF_049581145.1 Bradyrhizobium sp. | reverse complement strand
TGGCGGGCGGTAGGTGAAGTCGGGCGAACGCACCAGCGGGCGGTCCGCAGTTTCGGAGCTGATGTCGGGCCGCGGCCGCGCGGGCAGACCGCCCGCGATGCGCAACGCCTTCAGAAAGCGTTCGGCGACCGGATAGGCTTCGCGGCAGGCGAGCCGCCGCGCGCGCGGGGCCGAGTCCAGGCATTGGATCGACACCACATAGGGCACGCCGAAGCGGGTAAAGGCATAGCGCACATAGCCTTCCCGGATGAAGCGGCGCAGATCCGGATATTGCGCGGCGAGCGATTTGACCGGCTCGCCCTTGCCGCCCTGCGGGTCTGCGACGTCATAGGTCAGGAGCGAGCCGGTGATCTGCACCTCGACCGGTCTGGCAAAAGTTCGCTGCGGCAGGCCCGCACCGGCGTCGGGATCGAGCGAGAACACCGCGTCATAGCCAGCGGGACCCGCGTCGAACAGGTCGACGGCACGGAAGTCCGCCTGATAGTGCGACAAGGGAAGGCCGGGCTGATGGCCATTCTGACGCGCCTCGAGGTAGGAGGCGGTATCGAACGGCAGCAGCACCGGCACCGGGCTGCGACCGATGCCCGAAAAGACCGGCGAGGTCACGGCATTGAGCTGCACCAGCGCCGGCATCGATCGCGGATCGAAGGCCCCGACGCGGCGCTGCGGCGAAAAGGCGAAGTCGGAAGCGATGGCCGGCGCGGCGTTGATCTCGGCACGCAGCTGGTCGAGCACCGCGTGCCATTCGACGTGGACGACCGAGATCACCGGCGCCCGGAACTCTTCCCCGGTCGCGGCCGCCGTGCCGGCGAGGAGCAATCCCAAAATCGCCAGCGAGCGTTTGACGAACCGGACAGCTGTCCCACCCAATCGCGTCGCCCCCCGGCGGCTAGATCCCATCCCGGCGCCTGATGCTTAATCCTTGGCGCGTTCGACATATGAACCGTCCTCGGTCAGGACCACGATCCGGGTGCCGGCCGCGATGTGCGGCGGCACCAAGGTGCGCACGCCGTTGGAGAGCATGGCCGGCTTGTAGGACGACGATGCGGTCTGCCCCTTGGTCACCGGCTCGGTCTCCATCACTTCCAGCGTCGCCCGTTGCGGCAGCTGGATGGACACCGGTGTGGTGTCGTGCATGGACAGTTTGACTGTCATGTTTTCCTGCAGATAAGGCGCCGAGGTGCCGACGACGTCCTTGGGCACCTGGACCTGATCATAGGTGTCACTGTTCATGAAATGGAAGCCGTCGCCATCCTCATAAAGATAGTTGAAATTGCGCTCCTCGATGGTCGCCTTTTCCACCTGGTCGGTTGTTTTGTAGCGCTCGGAGATCTTCACCCCGTCGCTGATTCGGCGCATTTCGACCTGGCTGACGGGCGTTCCCTTGCCTGGATGGATGTTCTCGGAGCTCAGGACGACATAAAGCTTGCCGTCTTGCTCGATGACGTTGCCCTTGCGAATAGAGCTGGCGATGACTTTCAAAGCGGTTTTCCCTGATATGCTGGCCCAACGCCGAACGGGATATGGGTGGTTTGTGGCCTGTGAGGCGCATTCGGGCCGCAACATACTGATTTTGGAGGTGCGCGCCAGCCTTTTGGCGTCGCATCGGGACGCCGGTTAGATGCCCGCAAACCTCCCGTTTTCGCCCTGGTGGTCGCGTGGGCGCCACGCCGACACGCGACCCTTCCTGATGGCCCGGGCCGCGATCACGCGGGCGGTGCGGGCGTGGTTCGACGACCAAGGCTTTGTCGAGGTCGAGACCGGCGTCCTGCAGGTTTCGCCGGGCAATGAGACCCATTTGCACGCGCCCCGCACCGAGCTGACCGGCGCCGGCGGCGACCGGGTGACGAGATACCTGCGGACCTCGCCCGAATTTGCCTGCAAGAAACTGCTGGCCGCTGGCGAGGCAAAAATCTTCGAGTTCGCGCGGGTGTTCCGCGACCGCGAGCGCGGCGACCTGCATCTGCCCGAGTTCACCATGCTGGAATGGTATCGCGCTGATGCCGGCTACGAGGCCATCATGGCCGACAGCGTCGCGGTCATCGCGCAGGCGGCGCGGGCAACTGGCATCGGGCGGTTTGCGTTTCGCGGGCGGAGCGCCGACCCTTTTGCCGATCCGGAACTGCTCCCGGTTGCGGCCGCGTTCGAGCATTTTGCCGGCATCGATCTGCTCGCGACCATCGTGGGTGGCGAGGGCGACCGCGCCGCCCTGGGCGAGGCCGCCCAGCACAAGGT
>NZ_JBAURI010000407.1:0-9326 GCF_049581145.1 Bradyrhizobium sp. | reverse complement strand
AACGACATTGCATGAGGGGCCGCCGACAACTTAAGTAGCCGGACTAAGGCGAAAACAGGTGCGACGGGAGGCGGAGGGTGATGCGTGTTTGGATGCTGCTTGCTGGATTGGCCATGCTGTTCGCAATTCCATGTTCAGTTCTCGCCGATACTTATGGCGATTTCGATCAGTGCAAATTCGTCGGAGAGATCAGCAAGGCCGATCAAAACATCGCGGCATGCGACCGCGTCCTCGCAGATGCCAAGGTGACCGGTCCGGGCCGCGCTGCCGCATTGAGCAGCCGCTGCGGATGGTGGTGGGCGAAAAAAGATCCGGATCGCGCGTTGGCGGATTGCGACGAAGCCATCAGGATCGATCGCGGTTACGCCCCTGCCTATGTCAACCGTGGCAATGTCCATTTGAATAAGGGCGATGTCGAGCGCGCTTTCGGCGATTTCAACGAAGCGATCCGGCTCGATCCGGGCAACGCGTGGGCCTACAATGCGCGCGGCGACCTTTACAAGAACAAGGGCGACTTCGGCCACGCGCTAGCCGACTTCAGCGAGTCGATCCGGCTCGACCCGAATTACGCCATGGCCTATTTCTTTCGAGGTGAACTGTACAAGACGGAGGGGGACTTCGAGCATGCGCTGGCCGATCTCAATCAGTCGATCCGGCTCGACCCGAATAACGCCATGGCCGACTTCACGCGCGGCTGCGTTTCCTACCTGATGGGCGAAAATGCCGCCGCCCTTGCAGACTTTACCGCATCGATCCGCCTCGATCCCAGCGATGCCGCGGCCTATTTCAACCGCGGCGTCGCGTATTATGTGGTCGGCGGCCATGGCGCGGACGCGGAAGCCGACTTCCGAAAGGCAACCGAGCTCCTGCCCAAGGATAGTTATGCCGCGCTTTGGCGCGATCTTGCCGAGTTGCGCAACAATGCGCCCAGCCATTTGCCGGAAGCTGCCAAACAACTGGACATGACGGTCTGGCCTGCGCCGCTGATCACCCAGTTCCTCGGGGAGTCGAATGCCGCGCAGACGCTGGCCGCCGCTCATGACAACGATCCGAAGACGAATCGGGGGCGGACCTGCGAAGCCAATTTCTACAGCGGCGAGTTTGCTCTTCTGAAGCAGAACAGGCAGGAAGCCCTGCGCCTGCTGCGGCTAGCGGCCAGCGATTGTCCGCGCGGCTTCATCGAGGCGCCGGCCGCGATGGCGGAACTGATCGTGCAGCGCTAGCCAGATGCGGTCCGCGGCTAACGCCAGCGGCGGTGCAGCCAGAGCCACTGTTCCGGATGTTCGCGGATCCAGCCTTCGACCACCGACGTGATGGCCTGGGTGGTGCCTTGCACGTCGATGTTGCCGGCGGCGTCACGCACCGGCTTCACTTCCTCGGTGATTTCGGCGCGAAACCGGTGGCCGGGCAGGCGGATGATCCGCACGCCGTGGATCGGGCATTCGACCTGGCGGAGCAGTCGCGCCAGCATCGGATTGGCGCGGGTCTTGCGGCCGAAGAAGGTGACTTCGACGCCGCCGGTCAGGTATTGATCGACAAACATCGCGACATGCTGGCCCTTTTGCAGGGCGTCGGCGAGACGCAGCGGCGCGTCGCGGCCGGCCGGGATCAGCGTTCCCATCTTCACCTGCCGGACGTTCTGGACGACGCGGTCGGCGGAGGCGCTGTTCGGCCGCCGGTACAGGATCGCGGCATCGAGCCCGTGCGCGACCGCGGCGAGCGCCGGGAGTTCCCAATTGGCGAGGTGGCTCGTGAAGATCAATGCCGGCTTGCCATCGAGCTTCAGCTCGTAGAACAACTCGAAGGTGCGCCGCGGAATCTCGATGCGACAGTACCTTTCGGGAAAGCCGGTATCGTAGTCCCAGATATGATCGAGATGAGCGAACTCGGCGCCGATTCGTCCGAGATTGTCCCAGACGCCGGCGAGAATGGCCTCGATCTCCGCGGATGATTTTTCCGGAAACGCGGCTGTCAGATTGGCGCGGCCGATCCGGTTCTCCCGCAGCGCGGGCCCGATCAACCGCGCGATCCGGCCGAAGCGGTCGGCCGTCTTGTCCGAATCGAAAGAGCGCGTGCCGCGCAACAGAGCAAACGTCAGAGCCCCGACGGCGGCCTCGCCGAGCGGCTTGGTGGCGTCGCGAATCCGGGCCCTGGTACGCGCCAGCAAAGGGTGCATCGGTCCAACGCGGCGCGCGGCTAGGCCGGTTCGCCAGTGAGGATCAGCGAGGCGTTCTGGCCGCCGAAGCCGAACGAGTTCGACATCACAGCAGTCACGCGGGCGTCGCGCGCCTTGTTCGGCACGACATCGAAGGGGATCGTCGGGTCCGGCACCTCGTAGTTGATCGTCGGTGGAATCCGCTGATGCTCGAGCGTCAGCAACGAAAATACCGCCTCGACGGCTCCGGCCGCCGACAGGGTATGGCCGACCATCGACTTGTTGGAGGAGACCGGGACCCGCTTGGCGTATTCACCGAACACCGTCGAAATACCGAGATACTCCATCTTGTCGTTTTCCGGCGTGCCGGTGCCGTGGGCGTTGATGTAGTCGATCTGCTCGGCCGAGATTCCGGCGTCGACCAGCGCATTGCGGACGCAGCCGACGATCGGCTTGCCGTCCGGGCTGGAGCGCGTGCGGTGGAAGGAATCGGCCAGCTCACCGCAGCCGGCGATGACGCCCAGAATCCTGGCGCCGCGCGCGGTCGCGGCCTCATAGCTTTCCAGCACCAGCGCTCCGCCGCCTTCGGCCATCACGAAGCCGTCGCGATTCTTGGAGAACGGGCGGGAGGCGGCCCGTGCCGGATCGTTGTGGGTCGAGAGCGCCGACAGCAGCGAGAAGCGCACCAATGTCTCGGGATTGACCGAGCCGTCGGTCGCCACACACAGCGCGGCGTCGGCTTCGCCCCGGCGGATCGCTTCGACGCCGAGTTGGATCGCGGTCGCGCCGGAGGCGCAGGCGGTCGACAGCGAAATCGGCGAGCCCTTGGTGCCATACGTCTCCGCGAGATAATCCGCAACCGAGCCCAACAGAAAACGGCGGTGATATGGCGTGAACTTGCCGTGGCCGCTCACCCGCAACATGTCGTCATAATTGAAGTCGGGCACCGTGATGGCACGGCCCAATTCCTCGCGTTGCGGCCATTCGACCTCGATCGGCTGCACCGCCAGAAAGAGCGGTCCGGGGAAGTCACCCTTGCTGCCGATGCCGGCCTGCGCGACCGCCTCCTGGGCGGCGAGGTCGCCGAGCCGCTCGGACAGATTGGCTGATGAGAAAGGCTCGACGGGAACGAAATCGACCGTTCCGGCGACCGTCGTCTTCAGGCCTTCGATCGGAAAGCGCGTGATCGTCCGAATTCCGGATTCACCTGCTGTCAGCTTCGTCCAATTGTCGGTCTTGCCCGCGCCTAGCGATGTCACCACGCCCATGCCGGTGACGACCACGATCGGCCGTCCAAATTTGTCGCGTCCAGCAGCCATGTTTCCCCCAAGGATGACAAGCGATTCGAGACAAGTGACCCGACACGAGCGGCTTGAAACGAGTGACTTGAGCGTGGTTACCTGATCGCCTCGACCAGGGCCATGCCCTCGCCCCGCCAGTGACCGGCCCCGACCACCACAATCTGGGTTGGTGGCTTGGTCATTTCAATCTCGATTCCGGAGGAATCAGCCGATCGAAACAGGGCGCCGCGCGAGATCGAAAGCGCCGCCAGCCCAAGGCCCAGGGGAAACTGGGTTTCCATGGTGTGCCCGAACACGGTGCCGGTTGCCCGTACCGGGAAATTCGGATGCTCGGCGAGGAACGCGCGTTCTTCCGAGGTCGCCGGCTCGGTGCCCGTCGCGCCGGTGATGATGGCGCCGCCATCCTCGGGCGGCCCGAGCTTGGCCCAGAGTGTCTCGAGCGTCTTCCTGACGTCACCCGGCTGCTTGCGCCTTGAATGATCGGCGACCACGCGGCTCAGGCGCGCGAACGGCTTGGCGCCCCGCGCCGTCGCATGCGTCCTGGACTCCATGACCAGGAAGGCCCCGGCCGAGCCGAGCGCGAAGCCCGGTTGAGCTCCACGCGCCCAGACCGGAACGTATTTGTCCTTGAGGTTGAAATCGCCGAACTCGTAGAGCACCAGGAGATCCTTGCGCTCGCCGTTTTGCGACCCGCCGATCAGCGCGATGTCGCTTTGGCCGGCTGCGATGCGCGCCAGCGCGACCCGCGCGGCGTCGACGCCCGCGACTTCCTCGCCCATGAAGGTGCGTGACGAGCCGGTGACGCCGTGCACGATGGCGATGTTGCCGGCGAGCAGGTTGGAGAGCTGCGCCAGGAACAGGGTCGGGCGCAGATCGCTCATCAGCCTCTCATTGAGAAAACCGGGCGCGGAATTGCCGCGCGCCTCGGCGTTGAGGATCGCCGTATCCACCGCCAGATCGCGCTCGCCGCCGCCGGCGGCGACGATCATGTCCATCCGTCCGAGGATTTCCTTGTTGCCCTTGACCCCTGCGGAATCCAGCGCGAGCCCCGCGGCGTAAGTACCGATGCGCTGCCAGGCTTCCATCTGGCGCTGATCGCCCTTCTTGGGGATTTGCGCGTCGAGATTGACCGGCGCAAAGGGGTGGACGATGTAGGGTGCAAACGTCTTCTCGTCGACGTTGATACGGGCCTGGTTCAGCGCGTCCCAATTCGCATCCACCCCTTCGCCGAGCGAGGTGGCAAGACCGATACCGGTGATCCAGACTTCCGCCGCTGGTTCTGGCTTCGAAGTTGCCGCGTCACTCATTACAGATCACTCGTACCGGATCATTCATGGCAACAGCGCTTGCTGGGGAAATCCGATGCGTTTGGCGACAGCATCCATATGTCCGCGCAAGTCGGGATTGGGAAACGGGATGTAGCTCAACATCAGCGTCGCGTTGCACCTGAGCTTGCCGTCGACCTTGATCTTGGTCTCGGTGATGGCATAGCCCGAGCCCTCATGATGGATGCTGGCCTCGACCGTCAGCAATTCGCCGGGAGTGACGAAGCCGCGCATCTTGGCTTCCTTGACCGCGGCCAGGAACGGCATGCGCTCGAACTTCATCGCCGCGATCAGAAGCCAGCCCGAGGTTTGCGCCATCGATTCGATCAGGAGCACGCCGGGCATGATGGGGTAGCCCGGGAAATGCCCCTCGAAGATGGTGCTCTGCTTCGGGACCTGCGCTTCGACCGTGATGGTCTTCTCATCCAGATTGAGGTTGAGAATGCGATCGATCAGCTGGAAATATTCGAACTGCATGGTGCGCGGTTATGCGCCCGCGCCCTTGGCGGCGACGAGTTCGTCGATGCGCGCGCAGAGGTTCTTCAGGACGAAATACTGTTCGGTGGTAGCCTTGCCGTCATTGACCTCCTGCGTCCACTTTTCCAGCGGCAGTTTGATTCCGAAGGCCTTGTCGATCGCGAAGGCGATATCGAGAAAATCGAGGCTGTCGATGCCCAGATCGTCGATCGCGTGGCTTTCCGGCGTGATCGTGTCACGCGGTATGTCGCAGGTCTCAGCGATGATCGTTGCGACCTGATCGAATGTGGAGGACATCACTAAGCCTTTGATATCTTGGAGATAAATTCCAGAATGATGCGGCAGGCGGGCGTCGCGCCCCGGAACCCCAGGTCCCGCCGCGCGGGAGTCGAGTGCCCGTATATCGGAGCGCCGGCTTTAGTTCAATGAGGCGGAAGGGGCCAGCAGCGCTGGAATCTTGGCTGGATTCCTAAGCCGCGTTCAACCTCGGTTCAAGGATTGGAGATACGCACGCAATCGCGCCGCCCCATCAGGACGCAATCCTGTGTTCTCCGCAGATCGGCGATGCTCATGGCAAGCCAGATCCCGATCGCCGTCAGCGCCACCGTGAACGCGAAGGCCGCGATGTTAGCCAGCATGCGATGGCGAAAATCATCCGGCTCCTCGCGCGGTCGTTCGTAACGCGACAAATCGAGCGGTTCGGGATCCGGATCAGGCTGTCGCGGTTGCACCGCAATATTGCCCCGCCAGCCTGGCGGCTGCGTCGAATTGCGCGGTCGGAATTGGATGACGCGATGCTCTTCCTCCGCTGCGATGGGGCGCTGGGTCTTCACGGCTGCCGGCTCCGATTTGGCGAACTGCAATCTACCACGCAGCCGCGCACCTCTCACGGAAAATGTTTCGACACGTTAGTCGAATCCACCGCGCTACCCTTCGAAAGTCTCATGGAACCTGGCGTAATCGATCTTCACGCGGCCATCCTCGGCGACGCTGAGCACGTCCACATAGCGGTGACCGAATCGGATATCGGGATGTTCATAGGACTTTCGCGCGTGGACGGTTTGCGCTGCAACAACGTCATATCCGGACACCACTACCACAAACGAGGCATTGGCGGCGTCGAGATCCTCGGCGGTCAATCCGAACAGCGGACTGTCCTTGTCGAGCACATGGAAAAGCGTCCAGCTCAGCGCGAGCGCCGGATTCTCGTTCTTGAGGAGTTTCAGCTCGTAGAAAGTTCTGATCGTGCGGCCTTCGGCGGTTACCACATTCCTGAACATCCACACCCTGGCGGTTGCGTTGCCGATGATGTTGTGTCGCTCATTGACGAAGCGCACCATCAGGGTGGGCGACCCCTGGTGGCTGGAAATCACGGGGTTGTTGGCGAACAGCAAGCGGGCGCTCGGCCGCGAAAACCGGGCGAAGATCAGCCCCGTCATCAATGACATCGAAAAGATGCCGGTGAAGAGCTCGACGGTCGCGACCAGGTGCCCGTAATGGGTCTGCGGATGCATATCGCCATAGCCGGCGGTCGAAAGCGTCTCGATGCTGAAGTAGAAATAGTCGATATAGGCGCCGCCCGGGACGTTGGCGACGGGGTGGTCGCCGAGCCAATAGAACACCGCAAACACGGCGTTGAAGGTCAGGAAGACGAGCGCGGCGCCGCCGACGAAGGCGGGCAGGGAGGCCGTCATGCAGCGATGGCTGACGTCGGCCCAGAAACCCAATCGCAGCCCTTCGGCAACGATTTCGCGGCCGCCAAGCCGGACGACTTTGGCCTTCGGCGTCCGTTCGCTTGGGCGGTTCAGCATCGTTTCGAGCTCGTCCGCGGCGTCGATTGCAGGCAAAGCCATTTGATCACCTGCGCCCTCATGTCATAATTGTACGATTTCAAGGATTTATTTGGCAACCTAACCAGCGAGCTTCAAGTTATGGCGAATACCCGCGAGCCGATCCTGCAGCCCGTTTCGATCCTTTCGCTGCGTCCCACGCAGATGACCGTGGGAATCCGCGAGGTCAAGGAGAAGCGTCAGCAATGGCGGGAGCACAAATCGAAGAAGAAGCAGGGCGAATTTGTCGGCAAGCACATGATTCCCGTGGTGCTCGGACCGGACGAGCGCTTCTACGCGGTCGACCATCACCATCTGGCGCGCGCGCTGCACGACGAAGGCGTCAAGGATATCCTGGTGACCGTGATCGGCGATCTCTCCATGGTGGAGCGCGACGCGTTCTGGGGAGTGATGGACAACAAGCGATGGGTCTATCCCTACGATGCCAAGGGGGAGCGCCGGCACTTCAAGGACCTGCCGAAATCGGTCGCGGATCTGAAGGATGATCCGTTCCGCAGCCTCGCCGGCGAATTGCGCCGCGCCGGCGGCTTCGCCAAGGACACCACGCCGTTCAGCGAGTTCCTGTGGGCGGATTTCCTCAGGCGCCACATCCCACGCAAGTCCATCGATGAGCATTTTGGCAAGGCGATGGAAAAAGCGCTCGAACTCGCCAAGACCCACAACGCGATCTACCTTCCGGGCTGGTGCGGACCGGCCTCGGACGATTGACAGGTAGCGGCCAGCAGGCCGCCGTGCTATTTGGCCAGCCGCCCCATCAGATAAAACTCATCGTTCGGCCGCATGTGCGTGAGATGCGCCATGCGGTTCGACAGCGCAAACAGCGCGGCGATGGCGCCGATGTCCCAGATGTCGTCATCGCCAAAGCCGTGGCCGGCGAGCGCTGTGAAGTCCTGCTCCGTGACCGATTGCGGCTCGCGACAGATTTTCATGGCGAAATCGAGCATGGCCTGCTGCCGCGACGTGATATCGGCGTTGCGGTAATTGATTGCGATCTGGTCGGCGATCAGCGGGTTCTTCGCCCGGATGCGCAGGATCGCGCCATGCGCGATCACGCAGTATTCGCAGGCGTTGGCGCTCGAGGTCGCGACCACGATCATTTCGCGTTCGGCCTTTGACAGCCCCCCGTCCTTCTCCATCAGCGCGTCGTGATAGGCAAAGAACGCCCGGAACTCGTCCGGCCGGTGGGCCAGCGTCAGGAATACGTTCGGAATGAAGCCCGATTTCTCCTGCACCGCGACGAGGCGGGTGCGAATATCGTCCGGCAGTCTGTCGATGGCTGGGACGGGGAAGCGGCTGGTGGTGGGCTGCGTCATGGCGAGGTCCCGGGCTCGAGCCGCGAAACGCGGCTTTTGCCGAAACCATAGTTGATGGACGCGGCCATGCAAGCTGCGCGATGCGGGTCTCCGGCCTTAGCGAAGTGGCTTCTTGAGCAGCGAGAATCGGTCGTGATCGAGCCCTTGCGAAGGCTGCAGCATCGGCCCGTCCAGCGACGGCAGGCTGCGCGCGGCCGGAGTGTTGATGGAAGGGTCATTCGGGACGTCGCGTTGCGACGTGGCGCCGCGCCAGCGTTCCAGCACCGCAGCTACGAAATGCGTGTCATGGCCTGCGGCGACCGAGGGCGATGTCGCGATCGTGGTTTCGCTGCGCGGCAACTGATGCGGCGGCACTTCCTTGAACCGCAGCCGCGTCGGAAGCGCCACGCCTTCGCCGAACGCCAGCACTTCGCGGGTGCCGAGCGAAGGAACGAAGGACAGCAGGTTCGCCGCGGCATCCGAGACCGCCGAGCGCAACAGCGCCTGGTCGCGGTCGTTGGCAAGCCGCATTGCAAACAGTGTATTGCACTGGGAGATGATGGTGGCGTCGAGCTCAGCCGGGCGCTGGGTGACGAGGCCGAGATAGACGCCGTATTTGCGACCCTCCTTGGCGATCCGCGATACGGCTTTCCGCGTCGGGCCGAAGCCGATGTTGCGATCGGCGGAGGCGTAACGGTGGGCTTCCTCGCAGACGAACAACAATGGCGAGACCCCGTCGCTCCACAGCCCGAAATCGAACGCCATGCGGCACAGCACCGACACCACGGAGTCGACGACTTCGGCGGGGAAGCCGGCGAGCTGCATGATGGTCATCGGCTTGCCGTTCGCCGGCAGCCGGAACAGATGGCTGATGACCTCAGCCATTGTGTCGCCGCCGACATTGGCGTTGTCGAACATGAAGGTGT
>NZ_JBAURI010000406.1:0-6406 GCF_049581145.1 Bradyrhizobium sp. | reverse complement strand
CTGCGACAGATCTCCACCAAGCAGGGTGCGGATCGCTGCGAGATCTGCGACGTCTTCGCTCTGGCGGATCGGGTGGTGTTTTCGACGCCGTCGCTGCTGATGCTGCCCGAAATGGTCGAGTTCCTCTACGTGACCACCGACGCCGAATTCGTCCGTCTGAAATCGGCCGGAGAGCCGCAGCCGCCCCGAGGGCACGCCTCCTGAGGTCTATCGCGCCATGCTCCAATCCGGGCGGATCGCGCCCGTGACGCCGTCGAACGCGCCATCGGCGAGTTCTGCGACCAGGAGGCGGTCGTAGTCGACCGGCCCCGGCATGGTCGCCCTGCCTTTCGGCACCCGCTTGAAGCCGACGCGCCCGTAATAGGCTTCATCACCGACCAGGAGCACCAGGCGATGCCCGTTCGACCTGGCGTCCTTGAGCGCGCGATCGAGCAGCGCTCGGCCGACACCGTGCTTGCGAAACGGCGGCTCGACCGTCAGCGGCCCCAGCAGCAGCGCCTTGGTCTCGCCGACGCAGACCGGCAATTGGCGTACCGACCCCACCAGCAGCGTGCCGATATGCGCGGTGAAAGACAGATCGAGCAGATGATCGACATGCTCGCGCAGCCGGTAGGCGCTGAGCACAAAACGGCCGGGCCCGAAGGTGCGCTCGTGCAGACGCTCGATCGCGAGCGCCTCATTGGGGGTTTCCGGCAAAATGGTCAGAGACAGATCGTTCATCGCGCGTGCGGGATAGCATCTGACGTCCTCGCGGTCTATCGCCCCCTGCCCGTCCATGATCAGACCGCCACCGCCTGTTTGGCGGGCCTGCCGGCTCTCACTTCGTCCGCCTGCTGCATCAGCGAGGCGAACAGCAGGCTCCACAGCGACAGCATCGCAATCGGGATCGTATAATAGGGCGTGAACACCGGATGGCTCATGAAGAAGACGATATTGATCACAAGGTTTGCCACCGTCACCAGCGCAACCCGGCGAATGCCCTCCTCGCAACGCGCGCGCAGGGTGAAGGCGGCACACCCGAGCGCAAGCAGCAGAAAAATGGTCTGAATGTCGCCGGCGTATTGCCAGACCACGCGAAAGGAGAAATCCGGCGGCGCCACGTCCTGGCCGCCATAGGTCGTCGACAAGGGGCTGCCGGCGTTGATCGCATTGGCAAGCAGCGTCGGCGCCAACCCGATCAGAAAAGCAACAGCAAAAGCAACGCCCCGCAACGCCGCTACGATCTTCCGGCTCGACCAGAAGGCCATGACAAAAACCACAAGATAGCCTGACGCCAGGAACAGGTTGGGCAACCTTAAATTGACCGACAGGCCGAGCAGCAGGCCGAGCGAGATCGAAAGCAGCGTCCGACGGCTGGGCCGCGTCCTGATGAACAAACGGGCCGTGAGATAACCCGCCAGCGCGCACACCACCATTGTGGGCGCCATCGAATAGCTGGCCTTCGACGGATTGATCATCAGATAGATCGCAAGGCAGCCGAAGGCGCCGGCGGCCAGCACGGTAGCCGTCGAGCTGGCGTAGACGATACCAAGCAGCGCAAAGCCAGTGATGACGATCGAGGCCGACACATAAAGCGGGACCACCTGATGTCCTTCCGGAAACATCGCAAGCAGCAGCCCGGTACCTGGCGGATACTGGGCTACCCTCTTGTTCGACGCCGACATCGCGGTATGACAGGGCAAGGTCGTGACGTCGTTCCAGGTGGGAAAGCCGATCTCCTTCAGTTTCGACACCAGGTAATGATCGTCATCCCGGGAAAGATCGGTATCGAAGCCGGTGAGGCCGAATCTCTGAAACAGATGCGCCTGCCGCAAATAGCAGACGTCGTCGTAAACCCCGCGGGACTCGGTCCAATGCGACATCGACCAGACATTGCTGGCGAGCATCAGCAGGCAGGCGAGACCTGCGATGATTTTCAGGGATTTCACGGCGTGGGCTGCATACTCTGTCACTCGGCGCCGGGACTCCTAGCACAGCCTAGCGCCATGTCGCGCTCGGCGTCGCGCCCTCGAGCACCTCTCTGATGCGCAGGCGCGTCCCCTCGGTGGTATCCGCCGGCAGCGCATCGACGTCGAAGAAGCCGCAAGCGATGATCTCGTGATTGGGCTTGGGAAGGCGGTCCTGGCGGAATTGCCTGACGACGAAGACGGCGACGTGATCCCGGTTTGACACATGACGGTTGAAGAACAGGCCGTGCAGGGCCGGCGTGTCCACAACCTCGATGCGGCCCTCCTCCATGAGTTCGCGCGTGAGCGCCTGCAGCACGGTCTCGCCGACCTCGACGCCGCCGCCCGGCAGGTGCCAGCCCGCGACGTAGCTGTGCTTGACCAGGAAGACGCGCTCCTCCTGGTCCACCACGACGCCGCGCACCCCGAGCGTCATGCCGCGGGCCAGCCGCCAATAGAGGTGGAAACAACGCCGCACGACCGGCTCAAGAGGCGTCCGCAAGCCAGCCCAGTTCATCGCAAATGACATTCCATCGTGTTTGATCCTTGCGCCGGCACGGCCGGCTTGCCAATAGGAAGCCACGGAGTCGGAGAATATCGCGGCATGATCGTGACGATGTGGCGCGCAGCCGGTTCGGCGGGGGTCGCTTGATGGCGGGATTTACGCTGGCGCATGTGTCCGATCCGCATTTGCCGCCGTTGCCGACGCCCCGGATTTGGGAGCTCGCGGGCAAGCGCGCGCTCGGCTATCTCAACTGGACACGCAACCGACACAAATACCATCGGCGCGAGGTGCTCGATGCGCTGGTCGGCGACCTGCATGCGCAGAGGCCCGACCATGTCGTCGTCACCGGCGATCTCGTCAATCTCGCGCTGGAGGCGGAATTCGCGCCGGCGCTGTCGTGGCTGAAGGATGTCGGCGAACCCGATCGGGTCACCGCCATTCCCGGCAATCACGACACTTACGTCCGCGCGACCCGGCGCCGCTTTGCGGAAGCCTGGGCCGACTATCTCCACGGTGACGCGCAGTGCGACGTGCAGTTTCCGTCGCTGCGGCGGCGTGGCCCCGTCGTGCTGATCAGCCTGTCGTCGGCGCTCCCGACGCCGCCCTTGATGGCAACGGGAACGCTCGGCCGCGTCCAGCTCTCAGCGCTGGAGCATCTGCTGCAGCGATTGTCTGCCGAGCAGGCATTTCGGGTCCTTCTGGTCCATCACCCGCTGCGATCGCGTTCGCGCATCAAGCGGCTGACCGATGCAGGCGAGCTGATCGCGCTGTTGCAGCGGCACGGCGTCGAATTGATCCTGCACGGACACGACCACATCCACTCCACCATCTGGATCGACGGACCGAGCGGCAAGATTCCCGCGATCGGCGTGCCGTCCGCCTCCGCGCTCGCGCACGGCCATGCCCCCGCCGCCGCGTACAACCTCTATCAGATCGAGCGCGACACCACGGCGTGGCGCTGCGAGCAGATCGTGCGTGGCATCGATGAGAAGTTGCAAGTGCGGGAATTGAACCGGGCCCGTCTGGTCTAACCCGCGCTCACAGAGGCCGCAGGCTGGCGTAGAGCGCGAACGCAAACAGCGCCAGTGCGCCGACGACGAAGCCGAGCACAAATATCCCGAACCCGCGACGGCACGGCTTCTTCTCGTTCGCCGGCGCGGGCATGGCGGCCAGCGCCTGTTCGCGCTCGATCATGCGGCGCGCGATATAGTCGGTGACGGCCTTCACCATCACCGGCACATCATGGGATTCCGCGATCACGACGCGGCCGAAACGTGTGTCCTGCACGAAACGGTAGATTCGCTTGTCCCGCCCCATGACGACATGGGCAACGACATCGATCCATAGTCGCGGCGTTTCGCCCTGGCTGATGCCACGGTCAAACATGTCGATCTGCTCCGGAACCTCGGCAAACAAGGGATCGAGCGCCTCATTGAGGATTTCGAGTCGCGCGACCTCGGCATCGCGCAGATCGACGACGACGCCGGTGCGATCGGCAGCCTCGATCCGCGCCTGCCGCAGCGCGTCACGCAAGCGGATCGGGCGGCTCTCGCCCGCGGCACCGGTGTTATGCGCCTCTGACATCTGACGGCCTTTGCCCAAGGTTGCAACCGGCCCTTAACCTAGCAGCAACCATAACCCCCGCAAAGGTCGTTTAGTCTCAATAGCTTACATCTTAGGCCGCAGGACGGGCCAGACCGCGGGCGGTCCCGCCCGGAAAACCGGGTGGGACCGCCTTGCTCCTTGGTTGCGCTTCGCCGATCCAAAGGAAGCCGGTCAGGCCGCGTTGCGGCTCGGCTCCTCGACGATGGAGAAGCGCACGCCGGCTTTGTGCCGGTTCTCCTCCGAAACCTCGCGCCAGCAGTCTTCCGCTTCCTGACGCGTCTTGAACGGGCCTTTGACCTGGGCGGAGCCTTCCACGAGCTTGTGGAAGTTCATCGAGCCGAACTCGCCGCCAATCACCCAGAAATTGCTGCCTTTGGTCATGATCTCCTCCTCTTATTCAGCTGCCTGGATGTGGACTTCCGAACCATGCGGCTTGAACTGCGCAGCTTCGGTCGAATCGTGGAGTGCGGTGGTCGACGACTGACCGCCGGTGATGGTGGTCGAGACCAGGTCGAAGTAGCCGGTGCCGACTTCGCGCTGATGGCGCGTCGCGGAGTAGCCAAACTTCTCCGAGGCGAACTCGGCCTGCTGCAGGCGCGAATACGCCGCCATGCCCTCGGCCTTGTAGCCGCGCGCCAGTTCGAACATTCCGTGGTTGAGCGAGTGGAATCCCGCCAATGTCACAAACTGGAACTTGTATCCCATCGCGCCGATCTCGCGCTGGAACTTCGCGATCGTCGCCTTGTCGATATTGGCTTCCCAATTGAACGAAGGCGAGCAGTTATAGGCCAGCATCTTGTTCGGATAGACCTTGTGCATGGCTTCGGCGAACTGCCGCGCGTCGTCGAGGTTCGGTGTCGAGGTCTCCCACCAGATCAGGTCGGCATACTTCGCGAAAGCGATGCCGCGCTTGATGCAGTGCGCCAGCCCCGTGCCGGGCTTGAGCCGGAAGAAGCCTTCCGGGGTGCGCTCGCCGGAGATGAACTCGCGATCCCGCTCGTCGACATCGGCGGTGATCAGCTTTGCGCTCTCCGCGTCGGTACGCGCCAGTACGAAGCTCGCGACCCCGCAGACGTCAGCGGCGAGCCGCGCCGCGATCAGATTGCGCTCATGCGCCGCCGTCGGGATCAGCACCTTGCCGCCCATATGGCCGCACTTCTTTTCCGAGGCAAGCTGGTCCTCGAAGTGCACGCCGGCAGCGCCCGCCTCGATATAGGCCTTCATGATCTCGAACGCGTTCAAGGGGCCGCCAAAGCCGGCTTCGGCGTCGGCCACGATGGGCACGAACCAGTCGATCTTGCTGCCGCCTTCGGAGTGCTCGATCTGGTCGGCACGCTGGAAGGTGCGATTGATGCGGCGGCAGAGCTCAGGGCCGGCATTGGCGGGGTAAAGGCTCTGATCCGGATACATCGCGCCCGCGGTATTGGCGTCAGCCGCGACCTGCCAGCCCGAGAGGTAGATCGCCGGCAGGCCAGCACGGGCCTGCTGCATCGCCTGGTTACCGGTCACCGCGCCGAGCGAATTGACGTAGGGCTCCTTCTTCAGCGAGTCCCATAGGCGGTTGGCGCCCTTCTCGGCGAGCGTGTAGGCGATCGGCACGGAACCGCGCAGCCGCTCCACCTCGGCGGGGGTGTAGGGACGGGTGATGCCCTCGAAACGCCCCGCGGGCGCCGGAACCAGCTGCTCAAAGGTCTTCGCCATTTGTCTTCTCCGATCGACATTCTTGACAGTGCATTGCGATATGCGTGGCGAGAGCTAAACGCTGGTTCCAATGAAGTGTACATATAGCTTGCGATCGAATGGTGATGTCATGTAACATGAATACATGTAATAGATGTTATGTTGTAATTTTTGTCATAAAACAGGCCCAATCTACCATGCCGTCCGACTCCGGAAAAAAGCTCTTCGTCGGCCCGCGCTTCCGCCGCATGCGGCAGCAGCTTGGGCTGTCGCAGACCCAGATCGCCGAGGGGCTCGGGATTTCGCCAAGCTACGTCAACCTGATCGAGCGCAATCAGCGTCCGGTGACGGCGCAGATCCTGCTGCGTCTCGCGGAATCCTATGACCTCGATCTGCGCGATCTCGCGACCGCCGACGAGGACCGCTTCTTCGCCGAGCTCAATGAGATATTTTCCGATCCGCTGTTCCGCCAGATCGACCTGCCGAAGCAGGAACTGCGCGATCTCGCCGAACTCTGCCCCGGCGTCACCCATGCGCTGCAGCGGCTTTATGCGGCCTATACCGAGGCGCGGCAGGGCGAAACGCTGGTCGCAGCGCAGATGGCCGATCGCGACGAGGGCAGCCGGTTCGAGGCCAACCCGATCGAGCGCGTGCGCGAGCTGATCGAGGC
>NZ_JBAURI010000405.1:0-1534 GCF_049581145.1 Bradyrhizobium sp. | reverse complement strand
CCGTCAGCGTAAGGCTTGACGTCCACGAGTGGCCGCCGTCAGCGTAAGGCTTGACACGTATATACGGCTCGGGTTATATACACTGATGCCATCGACCTGGGCAGCACTCGCGGATCCGCATCGTCGTGAGATGCTCGCGTTGCTACGTGAGCGCCCGCGTGTCGTCGGCGAGTTGGTTGATGCCCTGGGCCTCAGCCAGCCCGGCACCTCGAAGCATCTGCGGGTCCTGCGTGATGCCGGTCTGGTGGTGGCGCACACCGACGCCCAGCGCCGCCGCTATGAGCTTGACCCCGGACCGCTGGCCGAGCTCGATGCCTGGCTTGAGCCGTACCGGCGCACGTGGGAGGCAAGGTTGGACGCCCTGGAGCACCATCTCGATGCCGCCGCTGACCGGGACGCCGGGGAGCACCATCTGATGCCACCGCGGGCGGGCTCGGCGGCAGCCAACGCGGTGCCACAACGAACCGGCTCGACCGCGGCCGACCCGGGGCCACCGGCAAGCACAACTGAAGGGAGAGTTCATGCACGCGAGCTTTGAGACCACGACGGAACGCCCGACCTTGCGCTTCGAACGACGATTGGAGCATCCCCTAGACGCCGTTTGGCGGGCGATAACCGAGCCGTCGGAGCTGGAGCACTGGTTCCCGTGTGCGGTCGCCGGCGAGTTCCGGCTCGGGGGCAGGCTGAGTTTCGACTTCCACGCGGATGGGGTCGACTCGATCACCGGCGAGGTGACCGCGATCGATCCACCGCGCCGTCTGTCGTTCACCTGGGGTGATGACCAGCTTCACTTCGAGCTCGAACCACTGGATGCGGGCGAGCGCCCTGCCACCCGATTGCGGTTCACGGTCGAGCTCGACACACGCGACAAGGCGGCGCGCGATGCGGCCGGCTGGCATGTCTGTCTGGACCGGCTTGATCGGCAGCTTGCCGCCGGTGCGGCGACCGCGTCGACGAATCAGCTCACCGACGAGTGGCGCGGCCACTACGACGAGTACCGCCGCCGTGGCTTCCCGGCCGATGCGCCGCTCCCGACCTGATCGGCAATCCGATCCAGCTGGTGGGCCACCCCAACAATCATCCACCCGAAAATCGTGGCCCCGGATCACCACTAGCTATAGCTAATAGTTAGTCAGCTGGTGAATCTACCTGAGCGACTAGCCGCCCAACGGCTGCCAGTCGGCGAGGTTGACACCACCTCGCGGGATCCGCACGGCAAGCGCGCGCACGCGTCCGGTTGCAAGTGTCAGCACCTCATCAGATTCCCCGAACGAGTTTTCGAACGCAAGCTGGCTGCCGTCTGGCGACCAGACCGGTGAAGAGGCTGAGTTCGTGAACGTCCGCCGGTGCGGGTTGCCACCCGACATTCCGACCGTGTAGATGTCGCTCGGGCACGGCCCTGCGGCTTCACGGCCTCACCGTTTTTTGTGGGAAGTGGCTAGACCAGCACGCGGCGCTTGAAGTTGCGGATCCCCATCATCCAGAAGAACACGGCGAAGCCGATCAGTACCGGGTAGATCACATACAGCGGCAT
>NZ_JBAURI010000404.1:0-10244 GCF_049581145.1 Bradyrhizobium sp. | reverse complement strand
TCATAGGCCTTGGCAAATTCCGCAAGCGGCAGCGGCAGCGTCAGCGGCGCGCCATTGGCATTGATCGCCTGAATGACCAGGTTCTGGCCCTTCTTCATGTTGGCGATCAGATCAGGCGTCGCCTCATAATCGGACATGCAGCCATTGGCGAAGCAGATCACGTAAGGGCTCTGCTGCGGCTGGTTGTTGTCGACGATGATGCGCGTGCCGTGCACCAGCTGCATGCCGAGCGGCAGCGTGACGCGCAGGATTTTCTTCGGCTCGCCTTCCGGCTCGATGATCACGGCGGCGACCACCGGTTGGCCGGACTCGATGCGTCCGTCCTTGCCGGTGAAGCAGACCTGCTTGGCGTTGGCGTCCTGGCCCTTGAGGCAGAACTTCGTCCACGGCGCATAGATCAACTGGATCTGCTGGTCCGCCGGAGGTTGCTGGCCGGGGGCCGGTTGCGCCTGGGCTGCCGGGCCGGGTTCGGGGGCCGCAGCGGGCGCTTTCGGCAAAGCCTTCGGCGCGGCCCTCGCCCTGGGGGCGGGCGGCGTCTGGGCTCGAGCCGGGACATCCAGGGCAAAGGGAGCAGCCAGCGCGGTTGCCGCCAACAGGGCGAGGACCCGCCCACGCGGCCGGACCGACGCGGCCAAGATACAGAAATTCATTGCGGAAAACCCTTTCTGAACGGGAGCGCCGTGCCGGAGGCGCCACATCTAGCCGTTGAGCGCGGCTGTCTCCTAGTCAATTGAGGCGGATACGTGACCGGTTCCCGCCGCCCTCCTCAATTGCCCGCCTTCATACCGTGGCGCGCGGAAAGATCAATGCCGATAGGCATATTTAACGAAGCCAATCCGCTTCATCTCAGGCGCTGTGCTAAAACTCACACGTGAGCCCGTACCGAATCAAATCCGCGCGTTCCAATGCTGGTTGTTAGGCGTATAGGCCTGCACGCAGGTGTCGGGTTTCTACTCGCTTGCGGCATCGCGTTGATGCTGGACGTTGCGCGGGTCTCGGCGGCTGAGAGCTATGCCATCGCCATGCAGGGCGCGCCCGCGCTTGCCGCCGATTTCAACCATATGCCCTATGCCGATCCCGACGCGCCCAAAGGCGGCCGGCTTACCTGGGGCATGCTCGGCACCTTCGACAGCCTCAATCCCCTGATCGTTCGCGGCATCGCGCTGCAACAAATCCGCGGCTATGTGGTCGAAAGCCTGATGGCCCGCGGCGAAGACGAGCCCTTCACGCTCTATGGCCTCTTGGCAAGAAGCATAGAGACGGACGATGCCAGAAGTTACGTCACCTTCCATCTCGATCCGCGGGCGCGTTTTTCCGATGGCACGCCGGTGCTCGCAGCCGACGTGCTGTTTTCCTGGGCGCTGCTGCGCGACCACGGTCGACCGAACCATCGCCAGTATTATTCCAAGGTCGCAAAGGCCGAAGCGATCGGCCCGTTGACGGTGCGCTTCGACCTCGAAGGCGCCAATGACCGCGAATTGCCGCTGATCCTGGGCCTGATGCCGGTCCTGCCCCGCCATGCCGTCGATGTCGCGCACTTTGAGGACACCACGCTGGCCGCGCCGCTTGGTTCCGGCCCCTATCGCGTCAGCGCGGTGAAGCCCGGCGCCAGCGTCACGCTGACGCGCAATCCCGACTATTGGGGACGCGATCTGCCGGTCAACCGCGGCCTCTGGAATTTCGACGAGATCAGGTTCGATTTCTATCGCGAGGCCAACGGAGCGTTCGAAGCCTTCAGGCGCGGCCTCTATGATTTCCGGGTCGAGACTGAGCCGCTGCGCTGGCACGACGGCTATGACTTTCCGGCCGCGACCAGTGGCGCGGTGGTCCGCGATACCCTCAAGACCGGCCTGCCAGAACCTTCGGAATTTCTGGTCTTCAACACCCGCCGGCCGGTGTTCGCCGATCCCAGGGTGCGACAGGCCCTGCTGCTGCTGTTCGATTTCGAGTGGATCAACCGCAACTACTTTTTCGGACTCTATGCGCGCAGCGCGAGCTATTTCGCGGGATCGGAGCTGTCAGCCTATCGGACGCCAGCCGACGCGCGCGAGCAGGAGCTGTTGAGGCCGTTCGCATCGCATATCGCCCCCGACATTCTCGACGGCAGCTATCGCCTGCCCGTCACCGACGGCTCGGGACGCGACCGCGTCAGCCTGCGCAGTGCGCTGCTGCTGTTGTCGCAAGCAGGCTACGACCTCGACGATACGATGCTGCGCCAGCGTTCGACGCGGGCGCAGCTTTCGTTCGAGATCCTGGTGACGACCCGCGACCAGGAGCGGATTGCGCTGGCCTATGCCAATGACCTCAAGCGCGCCGGCATTGCCGTCACGGTCCGCGCCGTCGATCCCGTTCAGTTCGATCAGCGGCGCCTCGCCTTCGACTTCGACATGATTCCGAACCGCTGGGACCAGTCGCTGTCGCCGGGCAACGAGCAGTCGTTCTACTTCGGCAGCGCGGCCGCCAGCACCGAGGGAACCCGCAACTACATGGGCGCCAGGGATCCCGCGATCGACTCCATGATTGCCGCCCTGCTGGCGGCGCGCGACCGCGCCGGTTTCGTCTCGGCGGTGCGCGCCCTGGACCGGGCGCTGATGTCGGGTGTCTATGCAATTCCGGTGTTTAACGCCGGCGAACAATGGATTGCGCGATGGAATCGGATAGAACGGCCTGCGATCACTTCTCTGGCCGGGTACCTGCCGGAGAGCTGGTGGCAAAGGCCGGAAGCGCAAACCAAGCGACTGCAATCGAAGTGACTGCACGCAAGTGATTTGGGGGCGGTTCGATGGAGCAGAGGATCGAAAGGCGGGGCAACGAGGTGAACCAGAGCAACGCATCGCCAACGCTCGACGCGCTGTTCCAGCGCATCCTGGCGCGCAAGCCCGATGCCACTGCATTGGCCGATCCACGCAACAAGCTGCGCGTCACCGGCCAGCCGCCCAGACGCCTGACCTACGAACTGGCCGATCGCGCGATTTCGGCGCTGGCGGCGCATTTCATCGAAGCCGGGCTGCCGACCCATTCGGTCATCGCGGTGCAACTGCCGAACACCATCGAGTTCGTGCTGACCGTGCTGGCGGCGCATCGCGCCGGTCTCGTGGTCGCGCTGTTTCCCCTGCTGTGGCGCCAGGCCGAGCTGGTCGCGGCGCTCAATCGCACCAGCGCGCGGGCGATCGTGACCGCCAGCAAGATCGACGGCGTCAGTCATGCCGATCTCGCCATGAATGCGGCGGCGGAAGCCTTTTCGATCCGCCATGTCTGCGGCTTCGGCAGCGATCTGCCGGAAGGCATGGCTTCGCTCGACCAGGCGCTGGCGAAACCCTCGAACACCGCGCGCTCCATCATCCAGGACGGCCGCAAGGCCGCGATCATTTCCTTCGACGTCACCGCCGACGGATTTCGCGCGGTGCCGCGCACCCATCTGAGCGTGATCGCAGGCGGGCTTGCGCTGTCGCTCGAGAGCGACGTGCCGCAAAGCGCCACCGTGATGTCGGCCTTCGCGCCCTCCTCCTTCGCTGGCCTGTCCGCCTCGGTCGCGGTCTGGCTGCTGTCGGGCGGAACGCTGGCCCTGCACCACCCCTTCGACGGCGATACGCTGGAACGCCAAATGGCGGAGCTCGCCTGCGACACCCTGATCGCGCCGGCGCCGGTGGTGTTGCGGCTCGACGAGCTCGACCTGGCCGCGCGCATGCCGACCTTGCGCAATGTGATCGGGATGTGGCGCGCGCCGGAGCAGGTGGTATCGAGCCCACGCTGGACGGCGCAGCAGGCCTCGCTGACCGACGCCTATCTGTTCGGCGAGGCCGGCCTGTTCTGCGCCCGCCGCGGCGATGACGGCGCCCCGGCGGAGGTCAAGCCGGGATTGCATGGCGCGCCGCGCGAACTGCCGGGATCATCGATCTCGGGTGAAATCCTGATCACGCCGAGGGGCACTCTGGGACTTCGCGGACCGATGGTCGCGGTCGCCGCCTATGCGCCGCCGCCGCCAACCAGCGACTCGCTGATGCCGCAGCCGCCCCGCGATTACGTCGATACCGAATATGCCGCGCGGATCGACCGATCGACCGGCGCGGTCTCGGTGACCGCGCCGCCCTCGGGTGTCATGGCGGTCGGCGGCTACAGGTTCCTGGCGTCCGATCTGCAGGAATGGGGCCGCCGGCTCGGGCAAGGCGCGCTGCTCACCGCCCTGCCCGATCGCCTCAGCGGCCATCGCCTCGCCGGCCGCGCCCACGACAATGCGCGGGCCCGCGAAGCCCTGATCGAGCTCGGGCTCAACCCGCTGATGGTGGAAGCGTTTCGCGACCGCGGCACGCCCGGCTAGGCAAATCCCGCAGCTCAAAGCACGACAGTCATCATCTGGCTTCGGATTTCCTGCGCGGTCTTCTTTAGCGGCAGCAGAAACTTCTTCCTTGCGCCGGCTTCGCTGATCGTTCCCGAGATCGTGTTGACGCTGAGCGCGGCGACGACCGATCCCGGCGGATCCCGCAACGGGACGGCTATGCCGCAAATCGCCGGATCGAGTTCGCCGTCCACCCAGGCGTAACCGTCGCTCTCGACCCGCGCGAGCACGTCGCCGAGACGTCGCGGATCGGTCACCGTGCGCGGCGTCACCGGCTTGAACGTTGCGCCGGCGAGGTAGGCAGCCCTCCGCTCGGCGGGAAGCGCCGCCAGCAGCACGCGACCGAGCGAGACCAGATGCGCCGGCAAACGGCTTCCCAGGCCAAGATGCGCCGTGAGGATGCGGCGCGCCGGCAGGCGAGAGACATAGACGATGTCGTCCTCGTCGAGCACGGCCATTGCACAGGATTCCCCGAGCTCGTTGCGCAGATCCTCGAGTGCGCGTTGCGCGTAGGCCCAGTACGGCAGCGCATTCAGGTACGAAAGTCCCAATCCGAGCGCCCGCGGCCGCAGCATGAAATAGCGTCCGTCGATCGCGCAATATTTCAGCCCGACCAGCGTCGCCAGAATACGGCGCGCGGTGGCGCGATTCAAACCGGCAGCTTCCGCGGTCTCGGCCAGCGTGTGCCGTCCGGGGGGTCTGCCGAGCGCCTCGATCACCGAAAAGCCGCGCGCGATCGCTCGCACGAAGCTGTCGCTGTCCTTCCCCATCGCAAACCCCCCCAGCGAAAGCCTCCCCAAAACCCTGGCCACTTGCCAGGCAGGATCGGCCGCGCTACCAAATGTTCATCTAGTGACTAAACTGTTCGCTAGGCGAACACACCAACTTGTACTGGGAGCAGACGCGATGGAGCAAGCAGAAAGTTCTGCGGCCGCGACCTTTGAGACCGATTTCTGGAAGGACGCACAGCTGCGCAAGGTCTGGGACGAGATCGTGCCCGGCGAGCCGCGCAAGACCCTGCCATACCAACTGACCAAGGAAGCGATCGCGCTGTATTGCAGGGCGGTCGGCGAAACCAATCCGCTCTATCTCGACGAGGCCGCGGCCACGGCCAGCCGGTATGGCGGCCTGATCGCGCCACCGTCGATCCACATCCTGCTGATGTTCGCCTGCACCCCGGCCGATGACTGGATGCGCAGCCCTGGCACGGTCAATGCCGGACAAGCCTGGAGCTACAACATTCCGGCCCGGCCCGGCGACACCATCACGCTACAGGCGCGCGCGCTCGACAAGTTCATCAAGCGTGAGCGGCTGTTCGTGGTGCACGACAACGTCTTCTTCAACCAGCGCGGCGACGTGATCTGCTCGGGTCGCGGCCAGACCATCCGTCCGATGTAAGGAAGCAAAGATGATCGTGACATTCGAGACTATGGCCGCCGGCGATGCCGTCAACGGACCCGCCTTCGCGGTGTCGCGCGAGTCGATCCGCCTGTTCTGCGACGCCTCGCTCGACTACAACCCGCTGCACCTCGACGACGAGTACATGAAGGGCAGTTTCGGCAAGACCAGTTTCGGCGGCATCATCATGCACGGCATGAACAATTTCGGGCTGATCACACGCATGCTGACCGACTGGGCGGAGCCCGCTGGCGCCATCCATCGCCGGTTGGAAACGCGCTGGGTCAAACCGGTGAAGCCGGGAGACACCATTCGGCCGACAGGCATCGTCAAGGCCAAGCAGGCCACCGTCAAATCCCGCTGGGTCCTGATCGACGTGATGGTGCTCAATCAGAACGACGAGAAGGTCGCGATCGGCGAAGCCATGGTGGAGTTTCCGGTCATGGCCAAGGCCGGCTGAAGGCGGCCGCGCGGCAGGAGCGCGTTTTGCGCCAATGCTCTTCCCGGTCCGCGAAATCCGTTTCGGCAGCGTTCGTTCGTCCCTGAAGCTGTTTGGCGAAAGGAACGAGGAGGCGGACACAGCAAATGCGCGGACCGTCGGCGTCATCGGATCGGCAGAGATGCCGCTCCGACAAGCGCCAGCAGCCCGAGGCCGACAGGCCAAGCGATAAAACAACAAAATCAGGGAGGCACCTCATGCAAAAGCCGATCGAATCCGGTCCCTACGGACGAATTGCCTGGCGGCTGATTCCGTTTCTGCTGGCATGCTATGCGGTGGCGATCGTCGACCGCTTCAACATCGGCTTTGCCAAGCTGCAATTGCTGCAGGATCTGAAGCTCGATGACGCCGTTTTCGGTCTGGCGGCGGGAGTCTTCTCGGTCGGTTACGTTGCGCTCGAAGTCCCCAGCAATCTGCTGCTGGCGCGCATCGGCATCCGCAAGACGCTGCTGCGGATCATGATGCTCTGGGGCGTCGTGACGGTTCTGCTGGCGCTGGTGCAGAACCAGTACCAGCTCTATGCGCTGCGTTTTCTGCTCGGTGCCGCCGAGGGCGGTTTCTTTCCGGGCATCCTGTTCTATCTCACGCTGTGGTTTCCGGACCGGATTCGCGGCCGCATGACGAGCCTGTTCGTGATGGCGGTGCCGCTGGGCGGCGTCATCGCGGGTCCGCTCTCCGGCCTGATCATGGACGGCATGCGCGGCGCTCACGGGCTCTCCGGATGGCAATGGCTGTTCATCATTGAAGGCCTGCCGTCCGTGCTGCTCGGTGGCGTCGCCTATTGCTATCTGCCCGACGGTCCGCGATCGGCTTCGTGGCTCGGCGCCGACGAGAAGCTGCGTGTGGAACACGACCTCGCGGAAGATCGCCGGGCGGCGCGGGCAACGCGCAGCTTCGCGGCAGCGCTTCGCGAACCGAAGGTCTATCTGCTGGCCTTCATCTATTTTGCGTTCTTCTGTTCGCTCAACACCATCCTGCTGTGGACGCCGACGCTGCTGAGACGCGTGGGCGTGGCCACCGCCATCGACATCGGCTGGCTGAGCGGCGCGATCTCGGTGGTATCGGCGCTCGGCATGGTCGCAATCGGCTATAGCTCGGATCGCAGGATGGAGCGCCAATGGCACGTTGCACTGTGCGGTCTGGCCGCGGCGGCGTGCTTCCTCGCGCTGCAGCTTGCCCGGAACAATGTTGCGCTCACGGTATTGCTGCTCGCGATGGCATCGATCGGGATCTTTGCGATCCTGTCCTTGTTCTGGACCATCCCGAACGCCACACTGGAAGGAGATGCGGCCGCCGGCGGCATTGCGCTGATCAGCGCGATCGGCTCGTTTGGCGGCGCGGTCTGCCCGGCCTTCATCGGATGGATGAGCGTCGCCACGGGAAATATCTATCAGCCTCTCGATGCCGTGGGCGCCCTGCTCGCGATCGGCATGGTCACGCTGCTCATCGGCGTCCCGAAAGCCGGCGCAACGCTGCCTCTGTCCGAACCAGCCTGAACTCGATGCTGGTCGAACAGAGACCAAATCGTGGCGACGGCAAGGCTTGGACGGCTTCCGCCTCCGAGCCGCGGGAACTTTGTTGACGGCGCGTTAACGTCGGCGAATTAGGATTGGAGCACTCCCTTCCCGAGAGCACCGATCCCTGATGTCGCAGCAAGGCCCGATCCTCGTCGTCTCGAACGAAGTGCGGCCGTCCTTTCTACCTTCGCTTGACGCGGCGAAGCTGTTCCCGCTGATCGAAGTGGCCTTTGCCGATGCCGCGCGTGCGGTGGCGCAGCTGCAACCTGCCGCGATCTTAGCCGCGATGGCCGGCGCGGGTGACCCGCATCTCGAGCCGCTCGCGAAACAGAGTGCCAGTGCAAAACCCTATCTTCCCTTGATCGCGGTCGATCCGAAGGTCTCGCTGCCGTCGAACGCCATTCCATTCATGTCAGCCGACGGCAATTTCGATCGGCTGGTCGCTCGGCTGCACGCCGCACTGCGGATCCGGGCGCTGCACGCAACCGTGCTGCGCCGGCTTGGCGATCCGCGGAGCGTGCAAGAGATATTGCCCGACGGAGATCCCATCCGTGATGCCACCGTGCTGCTGGTCGGGCGCGGCGGCGCCTTTCCCGCGCTGTCGGTCGCATTCGGCGAACGCATCGGCGTGGTCGGCGCCTTCAGCATCGAGGCGGCCGCGAACCATCTCAACACCCGTGATATCGACGGCATCCTGCTCGGCGAAGGCTTTACCGCGCGCGTCGAGGATGCGTTTCTCACGGTGCTGTCGGAGGATGCGCGCTTCCGCAACCTGCCGGTCGTGGTGACCTCAGGGCAATTGGCGCCCGCCTACGGTCTGGCCAATCTCGAAATGATCTCCGGCCAGCCGGCGGATGTCGCGGCCTATGCGCTGCCGCTGATCCGCCAGCGCGCATTCGAGGCCCGGCTGAGCCGCGCGCTGCGCTCGATCGAGGCCGGCGGGATGCTCGATCCGCAAACCGGCCTGTTGACGAAATCCGCCTTCGATCGCGATTTCGCCGTTGCGGTCAAGCAGGCGAAGTCGCATGGCGGCGGATTGTCGATCGCGCGGTTTGCCTTTCCGGTGACAAACCCGCGTGCGCATCTCGACGGCGGCAGGATCCTGAGCCGGCTGATGCGGAAGATGGATTTCGGCACCGTTCATGACGCGCATTCCGTCGTCGTGGTATTCGCCGACACTGATCTGCGCTCGGCGCACGCCATCGCTCGGCGGCTGGCGAGCGTGATGCGCCAGACCTCCTATGGCAAACGCGCCGGCCGTTCCGAGACCAGCGTGAACGTCGCGGCCCTGCAGTCGACGGACACAGTGAAGTCACTGCTGGACAGGCTTTACGACAATACCGAACGCGCGGCGTCCTGACGCGTCTCAACGGATGCTCGGAACAATCGTTCCCTCCTTGCATTGGTCAGCCGCAAATCTGCACCCGCAAGTCTGCACTGGAGGAGAATATGAAAAAGATTGCACTGATCGTCGCGTCCCTCGCCGTTCTCGCAAGCCCGGCCTTCGCCGAGAACGCCAAGACCACCACCGGCAACGCGCCCGCCGAGGCGAAATTCTCGACGGTGTCGAAGGACGAGATGTTCAGCTCGAAGCTGAAGGGCCTTTCGGTCACCAACCAGAAGGACCAGACGATCGGCGAGATCACCGATCTCGCGATCAAGAATCACGAGGTCGACGCGCTGATTCTCTCGGTCGGCGGCTTCCTCGGCATGGACGAACACTATGTCGCGGTGTCGCCATCGTCGGTCAACGTCCGCTATGACAGCAAGGACAACAAGTGGCTGGCGTCGATGAACACCACCAAGGAAGCTCTGAAGGAAGCGCCGGAGTTCAAATATCCGAAGTAAGCGTCGCGCATTCCGAAATGACGGCAGCCGTCGGCGGCAACGCGGGCGGCTGTTTTCGCAATGACGCCGATAGGTCGCAGTCACGCCGCCTTCTTGTTCTCCGCGAGATTGGCGAGCTGGCGCAGGATCTCGGTGGTTCCGGTCAACCGCTCTTCCGGCGTCTCCCAGCCCTGCAGAAACACCACTTTCATGTCCGGGCGCACCTTGGCGGCCTGGCCATGCTGGCGGATGAAATAAACCAGACGGTCGGGCTGGGCGAACTTGTTGTCGCGGAAGCTGATGACGGCGCCCTTCGGTCCGGCATCGACCTTCTCCACATTGGCCCTGCGGCAATAGCCCTTGATGGCGGCGACCTTGAACAGATAGCGCACCTCGTCCGGCAGCACGCCGAAGCGGTCGCGCATTTCGGCGGCGAAATTCTCGATCTCCTCGTCGGTCTCGAGATCGGCGAGCCGGCGGTACAGCGACAGCCGCACCGGCAGGTCGGACACGTAGTCCTCCGGGATCAGCACAGGCATGCCGATCGTGATCTGCGGCGACCAGCGGTCGGCGGTGGGCTCGACGATGCCGGCCTTGAGGTTGATGATCGCCTCTTCCAGCATCGACTGGTAGAGCTCGAAGCCGACCTCCTTGATATGGCCGGACT
>NZ_JBAURI010000403.1:0-2055 GCF_049581145.1 Bradyrhizobium sp. | reverse complement strand
CTCGCCGACCTCGCCGAGCGCTATCACGAGGAGAAATCGCGGGCCGAGGCCGCCAACCGCGCCAAGGCGGAATTCCTCGCCAACATGAGCCACGAGCTGCGCACGCCACTCAACGCCATCATTGGTTTCTCGCAGCTGATGGGAAGCCAGACGTTTGGACCGCTGGGGTCGCAGAAGTACCGCGACTATTGCGACCACATTCTCGCCGGCGGTGAGTATCTCTTGCATGTGGTCACCGACATTCTGGACATGGCGCGGCTCGAGGCTGGCCGCGAACGCTTGTGTTACGCCCGCTTCCGCGCCGAGCAGGCGGTGAGCCGGGCGGTGCTCGACATCGCGCCGACGGCGCGCGAGAAGCGCATCGCGGTCAGGATCGAGGTCGACCCGGAAGTGACGGTCGAAGCAGACCCGCTGGCGGTCGAGCGGATCCTCACCACGCTCATGCGCAATGCGGTGAAATTTGCACCCGAGGGCGGCGAAGTGACAATCGGCGCCGCTGCGATCGGCGAGCAGGTCCATTTCATCGTCGAGGACAATGGCCCCGGCATAGCCGCCAAGGACGTTGCGCGCCTGGGCCGACCTTTTGAGCAGGGCGACGTCGTCATGGCCAACGGCATGAAGGGATCGGGGCTCGGCCTGGCGATCGCCAATTCGCTGGTCGAATTGCATCGCGGAACGCTGCGGCTCCAGTCGAGGGCGGGCGAGGGCGCGGCGGCGATGGTCACCCTGCCGAGGGTCCAGCGCGGATTGCGCGCGCTTTCGATGGCGCGCGTGGCGTGAAAGAGTAGCGCGCCGCCGTGGGCGCATAAGAACCCGTCAGGCGCTCTGCTGGGCGAACCAGCGGCGACATGTGGGCGCCCCCGCCATCGCTGTTAGAACTGTTTTTTATCCCGCCCCCCGCGATCATACACCGCAGCTCGCGTCCGCGCTGTGACGCGGCTCACTGCCGCCGGGACAGCACTGTCCTAAAATTGGTGGTTTAGGACGGCGGTGGGCCGTCCGGGCCCTCGGAGGGAGCGCATCCAGAACGTGGACGTGGCCATCGGCATGAGACTGGATCGAGCGGCAGCGTCGGTCATCACAGGCTCTGTATGGATGGCGACGGTTCTCGATCGGCTAGCGTTTTCGGCCAGCGGTGGTCACGGAGGATTGGAGCGATGGGTAGTGTTCATCAATTGCGGACCCCTGCCAGGAGCGCATTCGAAGACGGCGAGACCACATTGGAAGCGGCCGCGTCATCAGGTTCGGAGAGCTTGGCGCGGACACACGGGGATGCAACCAGTGTTTTCGGTGCGCCCGCTGTGGACGCCGATCCGTTGGCGAGTGGGCTGACGGTCGACGCGACCGTGAAATGGTTCAACGCCGACAAGGGCTATGGCTTTGTCGAGTTGAAGGGCGGCCAAGGCGACGCATTCGTGCATCTCAAGACCTTGCGCCAGATCGGACGCGAAACGCTGCCCTCGGGCGCCAAGCTTCGCGCCGTCGTTCGGTCTGGCTCCCGGGGCGCGCAGGTGGTGCGGGTGATCGAGGTCGACGCCACGAGCGTCGTCGAACGCCCGGAGCGGCCGCCGCGACGCCCGCCCCCTGACGCGTCGACCGCGATCGATTTGACCGGAAAGGTTAAATGGTTTGATGGCACGCGGGGCTTCGGGTTTGTCGCCAGCGACGACTTTGGCAAGGACGTGTTCGTGCACAGCTCGATTCTCGGCGCCGCGGGCGTTTCCAGCCTCGCCGAGGGCCAGGCGGTCTCGATGCGCGTCGTCGAGACGCCGAAGGGCAGGGAGGCGATTACAATCGTCCTCTAGCGGAAGGCGTGGCTTCAGCGCCCGCCCCGCGCGGCGAGACGTCAAACCGAGGGCCCCGATACGGGGCCCTTTCTCTTTGGCGGGACGCGCGCAGACGCCGGCGCCGTCTGGCAGGATGATCCTCCGGGCGGGCCGCGCCGATCAGACGGCCCTGTTCTGAGCCCTCAGCCGTAAGGCGAGAACGCGCATCACCCGCAGTGCGAAGAACGGCGTGTGCCGGACCAGGAAGAGAAAATGCTTTTCCTTGATC
>NZ_JBAURI010000402.1:0-3682 GCF_049581145.1 Bradyrhizobium sp. | reverse complement strand
GCCATCACCCGTCCAACGGTCCGCTCCGATCCCGGCAGGCTGGCTCCTCCCCGGTAAAACTCTCGTGGGTTGACTGGGTCATCTCAACTGTCGACAAGGCGTTCGGATCGCGCTCGTCCTCAGGCGCGCGCAGCGAAGTCGCGGGTTTTTTGTCCGTTTTCCGTTGCCGCTTGCGGCGGTCGGCAAGGCCGCATAAACGGCTGTCGGCAATGAGGGAAACGATGTCGGACCGTCCAGCCCCGCAGCCCAGAAGGAGGTCATTTGCGCCCCATTTCGCGCCGCGGCGGCTGCTGATCAATTCGGCAATGTCGCTGTATTGCCTTGCGCTGTTTCTGATGTTCGATTTTGCCTACTCGGCTTACACGACAGGACAGGAGCGCGAGCGCAATCCGCGCATCTATGATCCGGTCTATGATCATGGCCTTGTGCCAAATTTCGACGGCTACGATGTCTGGGGCGAAGGGCGCTACCGGCTGATCACGGACAATCTCGGCTTCAAGGACGGCGCGGTGCGGGACGTGCCGTTGCAGACCAGCAGGCGCCGCATCCTGTTGATGGGCGATTCCTTCGCCGAAGCCATTGGGCAGCCATTCGAGAACTCGTTCGCCGGCCTGCTTCAGAAGGCCGGCGAAGCGCGCGCCGACAAGATCGATTTCCTTGATGCCGGCGTCGCGTCCTATTCGCCCGTCATCTATTATAAGAAGACCAAATACCTGCTCGATCGCGGGCTGAAGTTCGACGAGGTGGTGCTGTTGTCGGACAGTTCGGACGTGGAGGACGAAGCGACCTCCTATTTCTGCATCGACGACGATCCGAAATACCACCAGTTCTGCACCACGCCTGCCGGCAGCGTTCCCCCGCCCGCCATCAAGCGCGACTTCTTCATCGATCATTTCGTCGTCACCAACCGCCTCCGCGTCCTCGCGAAGCGATGGTTCCAGACGGCGCTCGGCAACAAGCGACGCGGGATCGAGACCGACCACAATCGAATCGGCTGGACCACGCCCAATCCCGACCCTGCCAGGTATCGGCCGCTCGGCGTCGATGGCGGGATCGCGCGTTCGCTCGAGAACATGGGGAAGCTGTCCGACCTCCTGGCGAGCCGCGGCATTCCGCTGACCATCGTCGTCTATCCATGGGCCCAGCAGATCGCGCAGAACGACCGCGACAGTCGTCAGGTCAGGCTATGGCGCGACTTTTGCCCGACCCGCTGCAAGGCCTTTATCGATCTGTTTCCCGTATTCTTTGCCGCCGCCGATCGCGACAAGGACTGGTACGAACATCTTTACATCGTCGGCGACGACCATTTTTCCGCCGCCGGCAACCGGGTCATGTTCGAGGAATTGACCAAGCGCCTGTTGCGCTAAAGATCCGATTGCTGAAGCGTCGTGGCATCTTAATCGGACACGATCTTGGCGACACAGAGCAGCACCACCGCCGCCAGAAAAAACAGGTCGATATAGGATTTGACTTCACCATCGCTGCGGATCGTCGTGACGTTGGAGACGGTATCCTTCCTGATGGGCGACTGGAGCCCACTGTCGGTGACGAGCGTGATGACGCGGCGGGCTTCGACTTCCAGCCGCTCGATGCGCTGGAAGGAATGGAACGTGCGCAGCGCCGAAGCCGCGCGCATGCCGCTGTAGATCAGCACCAGAATGGCCAAAATCGCGCGGTTGTTATATTTTTCGACGTAGTTCAGGCTGAAATAGACCGAGGCCAAAAACGCGAAGTTGGTGACGGCCCGGTAAATGAAGCTGAGGAATCTCATGAATGTGCCCGTATTGCAGCTGGCCAGACCGCACCCAATCGAACGTCAGATTCGAGATTCCGGCCGGCGACCGAAGGCTAGTCGCAAATGCTTGCTGATCTGCTACTTACGCGAAAGTTGTAACATGAAGGCACCAGGTTGTAGCGCGAAGGCGACTGCGTACGCGAAGGTTGTAACAAGAATTCACCGGTTGCGATGTTTTGGAACGCAAGAGCACTCGCAGAACCTTCGCTGCTTTACGCGCGCGCGCTCCGTGCATCAACCCCGAAATGATCACCAGCCGTCTCGAACCCCGCATGGAACGCAGCCTGCGGCTCTATCGACGCGGCGCCAAACCATCACGACGCAACGCTGAAATCGGAGTAAAAAATGAAGCGACGCAAATTTCTCGGTCTCCTCGGGGGTGCCGCGGCGCTCTCGGCCATGCCTCCTCCTGCCTCCGCGCAAAGCCCTTACCCTGACCACCCCGTGCGCATCCTTGCGGGTTTCTCCGCCGGCGGCGGCGTCGATATCACCGCGCGCCTTGTGGGTCAGTGGCTCTCGCAGCGGCTCGGACAGCCCTTCGTGACCGAAAACCGTACCGGGGCCGACGGCAATATCGCGACCGAGGCGGTGGTGAATGCGCCGGCCGATGGATACACCCTGCTGCTTGCGACGCTTCCCAACGCGGTCAATGCCGCGCTCTATCCAAAACTGAATTTCGTTTTCCTCCGCGACATCGCTCCCGTCGCGGCTGTGGTCCGCGTCCCCATGGTGGTGCTGGTCCATCCATCGTGTCCGGCCATGACCATCACCGAATTGATCGCCTACGCCAAGCAAAACCCGGGCAAGCTCAACCTCGCGTCCGCTGGCGTCGGGAGCGCCCCGCACATGGCGGCAGAATTGTTCAATGTCATGGCCGGCGTCAGCATGCTTCACATCCCCTATCGCGGCCAAAGCCCGGCGCTGGCCGATTTGATCGGCGGCCAGGTACAGATCATGTTCGCTGCCGCGCCGGGAACCGTCGACTACATCACGTCAAGCAGGCTGCGGGCGCTTGCGGTCACAACAGCATCGCATGCAGAGGTGCTGCGAGACCTGCCGACGGTTGCAAGTTCGCTGCCGGGTTATGATGCGAGCCAGTGGTATGGCCTCGCCGCTCCGGCAAAAACGCCCGCCGAGATCATCGAAAGGTTGAACGGGGAAATCAACGCGACCTTCGCCGACAGCGCGATGCAGGCGCGCTTCACCGCAATTGCCGGCGAAGCGATGCCGGGCTCACCCGCGGATTTTGGCAGACTGATGGCGGGCGAGACCGAAAAATGGGCAAAGGTCGTGGCCGCCGCAGGTATCAAGGTCGAATGAGCGCGCGCACGGCGACCAAAGGCTCGATGGCGGTTGCTGTTGGATCGGAGTAGAATTTCGACAGCGTGGTGCGAAACGGTCACGCCTGGGAATGTGGAGGCCGCCGATGCCGAGAAAAGGAGTCACGGGCCACGACGAATGGGTTGTGGTCGAAGCGTTGGCAACGGCCTTCGTCGCGCTGCAGCAGCTTCCCGAAAAGCATCAGCCGCGCGCCCATATGGAGGATCTCCGAAAGCTCCTGGCCCACGGCCGCGAGCCCGCGGCTGTCAGCCTGCATCTGGCGCAGGCCAAGTGCCGGCTGTTTCCCGCGCGCGATCCGCTGACGATCTACGAGGAGTATGGCATCAGCAGCGAGGGGTATGGCTAGTGGTTCATCACAGTGATTTTGATTGACGTTTTGATACCGAGCCGGCCGCAGCGCGGTGTAGCGACAACTTCCTGTGGTTATGATAGGGGTCGGGATCGACTTTCGCCGACCCCGCCCTCCGAACCGTACGGGCGGTTTTCCCGCATACGGCTCTCCAGTCGGTGGTTTCTTCATCGAGACTGTCTCGCTGCTTGCCAGGC
>NZ_JBAURI010000401.1:0-2439 GCF_049581145.1 Bradyrhizobium sp. | reverse complement strand
CCCTTGTTCACGGCAAGATCGATGCCGTCGACGAGCGTGTGCGAAATCGCGCCCTCGATGCGTCGCACCAGGCCCACCGCCCGCAAGGCGATCTCGGAGGCTATTTCGCTCACGACGCTCCCCGAATGATGTCGACCGGATGCACCCGTGTCGCCTTGCGCGCCGGGAAGAACGCCGCACCCGAGCAGCAGATCAGCGAGACGCCCCCGGCAACGACATAGTGCATCGGCGAGTAGTAGATCTGCAGCGGAACGTGGTTTCCGGTCAGTGGATTGTAGATCGTAATCAGCGACCAGGCGTAGCAGAGCCCATAGCCGAGCAGCCAGCCGAACAGGATCCCGACTGCGCCGATGATCGCGGCCTCGATGATGAAGATCCGGCGTACCGAATATTCCCGCATCCCGAGCGATTTCATGATCGCGATATCCTGCCGCTTCTCATGGGTGATGGTGGAAATGATGTTGTAGGTCGCAAATGACGAGGTCAGCAGCATCGCGCCCATCACGGTCAGCACGATGAAGTCGCGAACCGCGAAGCTGGACAACAGGTCCGCGTTTGCTTCCTGCCAGGAGACCGACTTGTAGCCGGTCTGTGCCTCGACCTCTGCGGCGACGGTTTGCGCGCCAATCGGATCGTTCAGCCGCAGCCGCAGCTCGTTGATCGCGCCGCTTTGCCTCATGATCATCTGTGCGAAGCCGATCAGCGAATAGATCTGCTCTTCGTCGACGCGCTTCAGCCCGGAACGGAACAGCCCGACCACGGTCGCGCTGACCTCCGTACCCTGTCCTCCGGCCAGCACCACCGTGTTGCCGGTCTTGACCGCGAGCTTTTCGGCCAGCGCCTCGCCGATGATGATGGCGTTCGGCGCGCGTGTGAGATCGGCAATCTCACCGGCGCGCATCTGCGAGCCGAGCTTGGAGACGCGCACTTCCAGCCGCGGATCGATGCCCATCAGCGTCACGCCGATATGGCCGGCGCCATGCTCGATGATCGCGGTCGTCCTTACCGACGGCGCGACGTCGCCGGGCAGCCACGACCGCAGCGACGCCATGACCGCTTCTGGATATTTGATGCCGGGACGATCGTTCAGGTTGGCGACGTTCGACAGCTGCACCGCGCCATATTCCTGCTCGGCCGGCTGCGGCGGGACCGAGCGGCGTTGGTCTTCGACCGTGATGTGCGGCATCGTGTCGACGAGCTGGCGCAGGAAATCGATCTGCGAGCCCTGCATCAGGCCTGCCATCATGATGGTGAAGCCGACGCCCATCGCAACGCCGGCCATGCCGACCAGCGTCTGCCGCACGCGGCTCGTGACGTGGGTCCATGCGATGGTGAGCAGGAGGTTGGTGGCCATGTGGTCAGCGGCTGTCGCCATATCTGGTGCTGTTGCGCCGGGCGTCGTTGACGACCGAATCGATGTGAGCGGAGATCGCCGCCGAAATCACCGCGCCTACCGGATCGTCGGCGGACGCGAGCGTGGGCGCCGGGGGCGTCGGCTGGTCTCGCGTCGGATCCGACCCCAGATCCGGCGTCTCAGTGTCGGGGACGGGCTTGACGATGTTTCCTGCAATGCGGACCGGCGTGCCGTCGGCGAGATCGGGGCGGGCAGGGGACAGCACCGCCATTCCCCGGCTGATGTCGCCGATGATCTCCAAATGACGGCTGCCGCGCACGCCGAGCTGGACCGGGAGGCGCTGCAGGCGGCCATTGTTGATGATCTGAACTGCGTCGCCAGCGACGGCCTCGGCCGGCACGATGATCGCCGCCTGTTTTTCGCGAACGATGATATTGGCCTCGACCGTCATGCCGATCCGCAGCCTGGTATCGGACGGCAGCAGCAGATAGACGCGGAAGGTCTTGCGGGTCGGATCACCCTTCGGCGTGATCTGCGAGACCGTGGCGCGCAGGACCTGTCCGGGGAACGCCTCGCTTCGCAGCAGGGCCTTCTGGCCGAGATTGATCCGGTTGATTTCCTCTTCATTGACCTCGGCAACGACCTGCATCGGCGCGGGCGGCCCGACCCAGAACAAGACGTCGGTGGGGCCGACGATCTCGCCGACCTCGCCGTCTCGCCGCAGCACCATGCCGTCGAGCGGCGCCCGCAACACCAGGGCATCGATCCGCGCCCGTTGTGCTGCGATCCGCGATTTGGATTCCTGGAGCTGGGTCCAGCGCTGCTCGTACTCGGTCTGGGCGGCGTCGTTCTTGCCCCGATCCTTCTCAGCGCGATCGAGATCGCGCTGCAATTGCTGATCGTTGACTTCGAGCTCCTGCAGCGCGCTGCGCTCCTCAGCGTCGTCCTGGCGGCCGAGTACCTGACCCGCCCTGACGGTCTGTCCCTCGCAACTGCACAGCTCGACCAGCCGTCGGCGCTGCAGCGGGACCACCTTGGCCCATCGCTCCGGCTCGACCGTTCCGGTTCCATAGACCGCCTCGGCG
>NZ_JBAURI010000400.1:0-6612 GCF_049581145.1 Bradyrhizobium sp. | reverse complement strand
AGTTTCCTCGGCGATGGCGCGCATCGCCTGGACGTCTTTTTCCAGTTTCAGGTTCAGGACCGGGCGGACATGCAGGCAGCCTTCGGAGGCGTGTGCATACATCGTGCCGCGGGTGCCGTGTTTGGCGAAGATGGCGTTGAGCCGCTCGGTGTAATCGGCCAGATGCGGCAGCGGCACGGCGCAGTCCTCGACGAACGAGACCGGCTTGCCCTCCTGCTTCATCGACATCATGACGTTGAGGCCGGCGGCGCGGAAGTCGGCGATCGCACTCTGCAGCGCCGGCTCCGTGATTTCGACCACGCCGCCCCATTTGCGCGTTGGATGGCTCCAGCCGAAGCCGAGATCGGCCATCAGCTCGGTGAGCTGTTTGACGCGGGCGAGATTCTCGGCCTGGTCTTCCTCGGCGAATTCGACCACCAGAATCGCGTCGGGATCGCCTTTGACGGCGGCGGCGATGATCGGCCTGAACATGTCGATCTCGCGCCCGAGCGCAATCATGGTTCGGTCGACCAGCTCGACCGCGATCGGCCGAAGCCTGACCAGATGCTGGGCGGCGTCCATCGCCTCGTAGAAGCTGCCGAAATGGCAGACCCCAAGCACCTTGTTGCGGATCACCGGCCACAGCTTCAGCTCGACCCTGGTGGTGAAGGCGAGCGTGCCCTCGGAGCCGACCAGGAGATGCGCCATGTTGTTCGGCGCGTTGCGCGGCACCAGCGCGTCGAGATTGTAGCCGCCGACGCGGCGCTGCACCTTCGGAAATCTGTCGGCGATTTCCTCGGCCTCGCGCGCGCCGAGATCGAGCATGTCGCGAAACAGCGCCAATCCGCCCTCGGGCGCGTTGACGGAGGCGAGGTCGCGCGGCACCTCGCCGAAATGCAGCACGGTGCCGGAGGCCAGCGCCGCACCCATCGACAGCGTGTTGTCGCGCATGGTGCCGTAGCGCAGCGAGCGGCCGCCGCAGGAATTGTTGCCCGCCATGCCGCCGATGGTGGCGCGCGAGGCGGTGGAGACGTCGACCGGAAACCACAAGCCGTGTTTCTTGAGCTGGCGGTTGAGATCGTCGAGCACGATGCCCGGCTCGACCACGCAGGTCGCCTTCTCGATGTCGAGCGAGATGATGCGGTTCAGATGTTTTGAGAAATCGACCACGAGGCCGTCATTGACGGTCTGGCCGCATTGCGAGGTGCCGCCGCCGCGCGGGGTGATCCTGCGTCCCGCCTCGCGCGCGATCGCAAGCGTCCGCAGCGCCTCGTCCATGGTCCGCGGCACCACCACGCCGGCCGGCATGATCTGGTAGAACGAGGCATCGGTCGCATAGCGGCCGCGGCTGAAGGAATCGAACAGGACGTCGCCGCTGATCTCGGCGCCAAGCCTCTGTTCGAGCTCCGAGACGGCTCCGCGCGCGTTCGGCATTTGCGATGATCCTCACTCGGCCACGCTCGGCGCAGGGCTTGCTCAATTAGGTCTATTGCCTAATTCATTTCTGGCGCGAGCTAAATCGTTTTTGGATGCAAGTCTAGCCTGCAGCGTTCACTCCGGCGGGCGCCTCGGTCGGCAGGCTGGAGTCCGGCTCGGCCAGATAGGCGATCGCCGCGGCGCCCTTGTTGCGCAAATGCTGAAACAGAATGTCGTTCAGTTCGCTGGCCGCGCGGCGGCGCAGCGCATCGAGAATGGCTTCGTGCTCCCGCATCGCCTCGCTCCAGCGCTCGCGCCGGCGGGCGAAATTGGCGGAGAAGCGCACCCGCCGGATCCGTCCCGCCAGGCTCTCATAGGTCGCGAGCAGCGCCGCATTGGCGGCCGCCTCGACGATGCAGCGATGGATCAACTGGTTCACCCGAAAATAGCCCTGCATGTCCTGACGCATGTAGAAACCATACATATCGTGATGAAGTTGCTCGATTTTCGCGACGCCATCGGCGGTGATCCTCTCGCAGGCGAGGCGGCCGGCGAGGCCCTCGAGTCCACCCATCAGGTCGAACAATTCGCGGATGTCATCAGCGTTGATCGGCCGGACCCGGGCGCCGCGGTTCGGCAACAGATCGACCAGGCCTTCGGCGGCGAGGACTTTCAAGGCTTCGCGCAGCGGGGTGCGGGAGATCTTCAGCATCTCGCAGAGCTGCCGCTCGGAAATGCGGGCCCCGTCAGGGATGTTGCCCTCGACAATGTAGTTCCGGAGGGTTCCCAGAATTTCGTCATGCAGCGAGACGTCGTCGCGCGACGGGCTCGCTTGCGGCGCGGCGTCGGCCGCCTCATCCGGAATCAGGGAGGTCATGGCGCCGACATTAGGGTTTCCGAGCTATTCCGTCGACTGTCGAATTGAATGCAAAATTACCTTGCTGTTGCCTTGATTGAATGCAAAATACCGGTCAGCAAGTTTTACCTGCGAAACGGAGTAGCGCGTGACCCGTCCCCAAGGCCGCCATTTCCTGCAGATTCCGGGCCCGAGCCCGGTCCCGGACCGGGTGTTGCGGGCGATGGACATGCCGGTCATCGACCATCGCGGTCCAGAATTCGCCGAGCTGGGGAAGGCGGTGCTGGCGGGCAGCCAGAAGATATTCAAGACCACCGGCCCGGTCATCATCTTTCCCTCGTCCGGGACCGGCGCCTGGGAAGCTGCGATCGTCAACACACTGTCGCCGGGTGACAAGGTGTTGATGGTCGAGACCGGCCATTTTGCGACGCTATGGCGCCAGATGGCGGCGCGCTGGGGCATCGAGGTGGATTTCATGCCCGGCGACTGGCGCAGGGGCGTCGATCCGGCCGCGATCGAGGAAAGGCTCGACGCGGACAAGCTGCACGCCATCAAGGCGGTGATGGTGGTGCATAACGAGACGTCGACCGGTGCCACCAGCCGGATCGGCGAGGTCCGCGCCGCGATCGACCGCACCGGCCATCCGGCCCTGCTGATGGTCGACACCATTTCCTAGCTCGGCTCGGTGGACTACCGGCACGACGAGTGGAAGGTCGATGTCAGCGTGAGCTGCTCGCAAAAGGGCTTCATGCTGCCGCCGGGGCTCGGCTTCAACGCGATTTCCGAGAAGGCCCGCGCCGCCGCCAGGACCAACAAGATGCCGCGCTCCTATTGGGACTGGGAGGAGATGCTGAAGCCCAACGCGCAGGGCTTCTTCCCCTATACGCCGGCGACCAATCTGCTTTACGCGTTGCGCGAAGCCATTGCCATGCTGCTCGAAGAGGGGCTCGACAACGTGTTCGCCCGCCACAAGCGGTTGGCCGCGGCCACCCGCGCCGCGGTCAATCACTGGGGTCTCGAGGTGCTCTGTCAGGAGCCGAAGGACTATTCGCCGGTCCTGACCGCCGTCGTCATGCCGCCGGGCTATGACGCCGACCAGTTTCGCAAGATCGTGTTGGATAAATACGACATGTCGCTCGGCACGGGCCTTGCGAAGCTCGCCGGCAAGGTGTTTCGGATCGGTCATCTCGGCGAAACCAACGCGCTGACCTTGATGGGCGCTCTGTCCGGCGTGGAGATGGGGCTCGCCGCTGCCGGCGTGCCGCATCGCGCCGGCGGCGTCGAGGCCGCGATGGCCCTGTTGGAAGGGCCCGCGGAATCGAACGCGCCGCCGCTCAAAGTGGTTAAGACCTGACCGATCGGACTCCGCGCACGCGAGGGGTGTGCTCGGCCGCAGGCGACTTCAAAATCGGCAATCAACATTCGGGGGAGAATATGCGTCTTCGTTTCAAGGCCACGCACGTCGTGCTCGCGATGCTGTGCGTGATGTACTTCATCACCTATATCGACCGGGTCAACATCGGCACGGCCGCGAGCGAGATCCAGAAGGAACTGCATCTCAGCAATACCCAGCTTGGCTTTGTGTTCTCGGCGTTCGCCTATCCCTATCTGCTGTTCCAGGTGTTCGGCGGCTGGGTCGGCGATCATTTTGGCCCACGCAAGACGCTGTTCTGGTGCGGTCTGATCTGGGCGCTCTCGACGATCGGAACCGGCTTCGTGACCACCCTGCCGATGCTGTTTGTGGCCCGCTTCGCGCTCGGTTTCGGCGAGGGCGCGACCTTCCCGACCGCGACCCGCGCCATGCAGTACTGGACCCCGTCCAGCAGCCGCGGTTTTGCGCAGGGCATCACCCACGCCTTCTCCCGGCTCGGCAACTCGGTGACGCCGCCGTTGGTTGCAGTCCTGATGGCCTGGCTGACCTGGCGCGGCTCGTTCGTGGTGCTGGGCGTGGTCAGCCTGATCTGGGGCGTCGTCTGGGTCAGCTATTTCCGCAACGAACCCAGGGACCATCGCCATATTACGGAGGATGAGCTGGCGACGCTGCCGCCGCGGCCCACCGGCGTCAAGCCGCCGGTGCCGTGGGGTCCGTTGCTGAGCCGGATGTGGCCGGTGACGTTGACCTATTTCTGCTACGGCTGGGGGCTCTGGCTTTATCTCAACTGGCTGCCGCTGTTCTTCAAGAACAGCTTTGGCCTCGATTTGAAGCATTCGGCGCTGTTCTCCTCCGGCGTGTTCTTCGCGGGCGTGATCGGCGACAGTATCGGCGGCGTGATTTCGGATGCGCTGCTCAAGCGCACCGGCAGTGTTCGCTTTGCGCGTCTGAGCGTGGTCGTGACGGGCTTTGTCGGCGCGCTGGCATCGCTGCTTCCGATCCTGTTCGTCCACGATATGACCGTCGTCGCATTGTCGCTTTCGGCCGGCTTCTTCTTCTCCGAACTCATGATCGGCCCGATGTGGTCGGTGCCAATGGATATTGCGCCGCGCTATTCAGGCACGGCGTCGGGGATCATGAACATGGGATCGGCGGGCGCAGCGATCGCCTCCCCGCTGGTCGCAGGCTTGGTCATCGATGTCACCGGCAATTGGTACCTGCCGTTCATCATGTTGATCGGCGTGTTGTTGGTTGGCGCAGTTTCGGCGTTCATGATGCATCCGGAACTGCCGTTCACAGAGAACGAGGTGCGGATGCCGACGGGGCAGCCGGCAACCGCCGCATAAGGCCAGCAGATGCCTTCCCGATCTTGCAGCCGGTCGGCCCGGAAGGCCGGCCGGCGCTCGATCCCATCCCAAAACGGCGAATTCGGGTGCGAAACCCGGTCGTTATGCATTGACGGCGGCGGTCCGGCGGGGGACAAGCCGGCCGATTGATGCTATGCGAGCCGCGCGGAACCGCGACCAGAACCGCGGACAGCGACAAGACCGGGAAGGGACGCCACATGACCTTGCATACGGGACGGCATTTTCTCCAGATCCCAGGACCGACCAACATCCCCGACCGGGTCCTGCGGGCAATGGACATGCCGACCATGGACCATCGCGGCGCCGAATTCGCCGAACTGGGTTTTGCGGTGCTTTCGGGCATGCAGCGCCTGTTTCGCACCGGGCAGCCGGTGATCATCTATCCCTCGTCCGGCACCGGCGCCTGGGAAGCCGCCATTGTCAACACGCTGTCGCCGGGCGACAAGGTCCTGATGGCCGAAACCGGCCAGTTCGCCGTGCTGTGGCGCGGCATCGCCGAGAAATTCAAGCTCGACATCGATTTCCTGCCCGGCGACTGGCGCCATGGCGCCGATATCGGCCAGATCGAGGCGCACCTCGCCGCCGACAAGACGCACAGGATCAAGGCCGTGATGGTCGTGCACAACGAGACTTCGACCGCCTGCGTGACGCCGCCGCTCGAGGTCCGCAAAGCCATGGACCGGGTCAGGCATCCGGCGCTGTTGATGGTCGACACCATCTCCGGTCTCGGTTCGCTGGAATACGAGCACGACGCCTGGGGCATCGACGTCTCGGTCGCCGGCTCGCAAAAGGGGCTGATGCTGCCGCCGGGCTTGGGCTTCAACGCGGTTTCGGAAAAGGCGCTCGCGGTGGCCAAGGCCAATCCTGGCATGCGCTCCTACTGGGACTGGCAGGATGTCATCGCCATCAACAAGGCCGGCACCTGGCCCTACACACCGGCCATCAATCTCCTGATGGGCCTGAAAGAGGCCATCAAGATGCTGGAGGAGGAGGGGCTCGACAACGTGTTCGCCCGCCACAAGCGCCATAGCGCTGCGACCCGTGCCGCGATGAAGGTCTGGGGCCTGGAGACCCAGTGCCAGGATCCGCAGGCGCATTCGCCGGCGCTGACCGGCGCGGTGATGCCGGAGGGCCATGACTCCGACCATTTCCGCAAAGTGGTGCTGGAGAATTTCGACATGTCGCTCGGCACCGGCCTCAACAAAATCAAGGGCAAGGTATTCCGGATTGGTCATATCGGGCACTTCAACGATCTGATGCTGATGGGTATGCTGTCCGGCATCGAGATGGGACTCGATCTCGCTCACGTGCCGCATCGTTCAGGTGGTGTGCTCGCGGCGATGGATGTGCTGAAGGGCCGCGACGTCGTGCCGATGCCCAAGGTTGCCGTAGCCTGACGACTGCGGTGGCCTGACCTCGATCTGTTTTTGCAAGGGAAGAGTGCGCGATGAATGCTCCGGTGACTGCTAATGAAGACCTGATCTACGCCGTCACTGATGGCATCGCGCGATTGACTTTCAACCGCCCGCAGGCGCGCAACGCCCTCACATTCGCGATGTACGAGCAGATGGCCTCGATCTGCGAGACCATCAACGCCGACCGCTCGATCAAGGCCTTGATCC
>NZ_JBAURI010000399.1:0-11153 GCF_049581145.1 Bradyrhizobium sp. | reverse complement strand
TCCCAGCACTCGCCGGCCTAGCTCCGGCGGCGGGTTGCAAGGCACCGAGCAAGGCTCGTTGCGCGCGAACGAGCCTGCACCTGCCGCACGCTAGTCATGCAGCTCGAGCCGTCCGGTGTCTTCGCTCCGGCTGATCAGCCACTCGCGGTAGAGAAAAAAAGCCAGCGCCAGCAGGCTCGGTGTCAGCGCCAGCGTGATGCCGAACATGATCGCACGCAACGTCGTCATGGCTCCTCCCCGATCACGTCGATATTGTTGTTGGTTCAAGCTTTGTCGGCCCCAGCCAAGACCGGGCGGCGTCCGGTTTCATGACCGCTTGGTGATCAGATTGTGATGTCGGCGGAGGGCCTGCGCGGGTTGCGGCCGGGCTACGGCTGCCTTTTGCGGAACAGACTGGCGCCACGCTTGCGACGCTCTTTTGGCGGCAGCGCGGCCTTGGCCGGATCGTGCGGCTGCACCATGCCGCAGTTCGGACAGATGCAATCCATGCTGACGCGCGCCAATCCTATTCTGACGGCCACGATCTCGAGCGGAACGTGGCAATGCGGACAACGGTCGTCGCGCGCTGGCGGGAGCTGCTCCATCGGCTGAGCCAAGCACCTTTTCCCGGCGAAAGTCGTTAAACCGCCCAAAAAAATGCGCGAGGTCGTTAATGCGAGGCCAGACTGCGCGAGGCGATCTTGCGCAGAGGATCGGCCCAAGATCGCGGAGCAGAGCAGCTTTCCCCATCGCTGCGGGCGCGACACCCCCTCACTAGGCCAGCGGCCGCCGACCCGCGCACCAAGGCCATATCATGGCCCGCAAGCCTCGATTTTGTCGGATTCGTCGACAAAAGCTGAAGATATCGCGCCCGAATCGAGTCGCGGCGTCTATTATGCCGGCGCGCGTCGTTGGGTCCGGGTCGCTTTTTTGCGTGGTTGCAGGGGTTGCGCCGATGCGGCGCCCCGCGACGGAACGTTTCCCTTGGTCTGGGGCTTTGCCATCTCATGATCCGGCTCACACGCCACCCGCCAAACGTCGGCCTGCCCCGCATCGGCAGCCAGCCGATCGCACTTGCCGCGGCCACCCTTCTGGTCATCCTGACCGGCGCGGCCGCGATCGGCTTCTGGCGCGCCTATTCGGGCGCTTCGCCCGAACTGGATCGGGCCGCAGCCACCCGCCAATTGCAGGCGCGCACGGCGCAGGCCTCCGAGCAGCTGGTCGAAAAAACCAGCGGACTGGAAGCCACCCAGCAGGAATCGATCGACCAGCTGCAGATGATCCAGGATCAGCTGCAGACCATGCGGCGCCTGCTCGCCGCCCAGCAGGCCGATACCAAGCGGCTCTCCGACCAGGTCTCGGGCCTCACCGAGGCCGTCGATGGCCTCAGGCACTCCTTCGCCAGCGCCCAGCCGCCCGAGCCATCGTCGCAACCGGCTGTGCGCAACAGCCCGCTTCGGGCCAGGGCGCACGCCCACGCCAGTTCGTTCAACCAGAAGCGTGGCAAGGCGCGGGGTTAGCCTCGCAGGCCTTCGGACAACGCGCGAGGGCCGCGACGAGCTTCGGGCAGACCTGATCGCTTGGAGAACCGCCGGCGCCTCGGCGTCCGATCCTCCCACCGATTGCAAAATTTTCCTGCACGATATGTGAACCAGTTCACATTCATCCGCACGATTCCGGGTCAAAATGGTGGCTACCGGAAGGCATCGCCGATTTCAATTTCCGGGGCTGGCAAGGTCGTTGACGGCATACTGCGTCGACGACCTTGTTTTTTTCTCCCTGCAGCAACCGCATCTCGGCTCATCCGGCAGCACAGGCTGCGGGCTTGGGCGCCGGCGCTCGCCGTCCGCGGCCTCCCGCCCGGTCCGCGCATGACCTCGACCAGGGCCTGCAGGGCGGCCGCCTCGCCGGCAGGTGATTTGCGTTTCCGGTCGATTATTCGCTGAATGCGGCCGCGTCGCGCGGTTCAGTGCGCACGAAGCCGCTCGCTTTCGCGCGAAGACGCTTTTGATTGGCTGGAGGAGCTAACCGATGAGTGCCGAGCCCACGAGGACGTCCGAAAAGACGTCCCAAATGACATCTGATGCCATTGGATTGACGACGACCGCGCCGTTCTCGCGCCGCGGCTTCATGACCGCGTCTGCCGCCGTCGCGGCCGGCTATACGCTGGCCGCCGGGCCGGTGCGGGCCGACGTGATCACGACCGACACCAACGGCCTCGACGCCGGCGCTATCAAGATCAAGGTCGCCGACGGCGACATGCCCGGCTATTTCGCCCGGCCGAGGGGCGTCACCAACCCGCCTGTCGTGCTGGTGGCGATGGAGATCTTCGGCCTGCACGAATACATCAAGGACGTGACGCGGCGCCTCGGCAAGCTCGGTGCGTTCGCGGTGGCGCCGGACTATTATTTCCGCAGCGGCGTCGATCTCACCAAGATCACCGACATCCAGCAATTGCTGCCGATCGTGAACGCAAAGCCCGACGCCGAGCTGCTGTCCGATCTCGACTCGACCGTCGCCTGGGCGAAGTCGCAGGGTGGCGACACCTCGCGTCTCGGCATCATCGGATTCTGCCGCGGCGGCCGGACGGTGTGGGAATACGCCGCGCACAACGCCGGTCTGAAAGCCGGCGTCGCGTTCTACGGCCCGCCCGTCGATCCGCCGAATCCGCTCTGGCCGAAGAGCCCGATGCAGCTCGCGCCCGAGATGAAGGCGCCGGTGCTGGGTCTTTACGGCGAGGCCGACACCGGCATTCCCGTGGCGCAGGTCGAAGCGTTCAAAGAGGCGCTCGCCGCCGACAAGAAGACCGCGGAGTTCAAGACCTATCCCGGCGCCCCGCACGGCTTCCATGCCGACTATCGTGCGAGCTATCGCAAGGAAGCCGCCGAGGATGCCTGGAACCGGATGCAGGCCTGGCTGAAGAAATACGGCGTGCTGGGTTGAGAGCGCCCGGGTGATGTCGCGCTCGCGCGCGGGCTCGCCGATCTGACGCCGGCGCAGCGGGAACGCGCGCTTGACCCGGGGAGGCTTCGCTGCTGGTCTGCGAGGCCCTGGCAAAACGCCAGGGACCTCTCACCTCGCGCAGCCACCAGGCAGCCATGCGTAAACTGATTGCATTCGACGAGGATACGTTCGACAAGCTCAGGCAACTGGCGCGCGACCGGATGGCGACGTTTCAGGAGCTCGCGGACGAAGCGTTCGCCGACCTGTTGAAGAAGCACGGCATCCCGATCGACCTGCGGGACGCGCTGCGCAAAAGTGCGGCCGGCAAACCGGCGCCGAAGACCGGCCCGAACTCCGGGAGCTTGAAGTCCGACAATCCGAAATCCGAGACGGCGAAGAAGAGCCCGAAATCCAAGCGAGCGAGCAGAGCGAAATCATGACGCCCGATCCAGAGCCAGACCCGTTCGAAGAAGGCCAAAAGGCCGCGCGCGACAACATCCGGCCGAAGCCAATCCCTATCCCGACGGCAGCGAGCACCATTCGCTGTGGGCCGCGGGGCATGAGGTCGTGGCCCACGAGATCGAGGCCGGCGAGTCCGAAGGCAGTTGAGGCTGCGAAGCCGGTCCGTCAGCCGATCTTCTTCAGTCCCTTGTCGAAGCGCGGCCCGTTGGCGGCATAGAACCGCGCGGCGCCGCCCATCCGCTCGACCTGCGCGGGCTCGAGCGTCCGGATCACCCGCGCCGGCGCGCCGATGATCAGGGAATGGGCCGGAAACTCCTTGCCCTCGGTGATCACGGCGCCGGCGCCGACGATGCTGTCGCGGCCGATCCTGGCGCCGTTCATGATGATGGAGCCCATCCCGACCAGCGCGCCGTCCTCGAGCGTGCAGCCGTGCAGGATGACGTTGTGGCCGACCGTGCAGTTCCTGCCGATCGTCAGCGGAAATCCCAGGTCGGTGTGACAGGTCGCATTGTCCTGGACATTGGACCCCTCGCCGATCTCGATCCATTCATTGTCGCCGCGCAGCACCGCGCCGAACCAGACGCTCGCAGAAGCGAGCAGGCGCACCCTGCCGATCACGGTCGCGGTATCGGCGATGAAGTAATTGCCGTCGGCGGGAAGTTCGGGCGCCTGCCCGTCGAGCTCGTAGATCGCCATCAAGATCTCCCTGTTCAGGCGAGCTTGCCATGGCGGGCGGCGCTATTTCAACCGCCGCAAGAGCTGCAAGGGCAAGAGCTAAGGATATGAGCGATGGCGCGATCGAGCCGCGTCGGCCCCAGGAGTCAAGCCAGCACGCTCAAGCCAACACGCTCAAGCCAACACGCCTGCGGCGCGCAGCGTCATCAGGAAGAAGGTCCCCGACATCATGCTCCAGAAGCCGGCGATGACGGTCGCCATCATCACGAATTCGAACCGCCGCCGCTCGATCTTCACGCCGCGCACCGTGTTGCGCATGATGATGAAGGGGGCTGCGAAAACCAGGAAGGGCACGGCGGCGAAGCGTTGCGGCACCACCCCCTCCTGCAGCAATCCGAAACCGGCGGGACGCTGCGCGAAGGCCTGATAGCCGCTCGCGAGCGCGCCGGCGAAGGCAAAACCGATGCACAGGGCGAACAGGGAACTCAACGCTTCAGGCGACATCGGAACTCTTCCGTAACCACAAACCCTGCGCTCTTGTCGCAAAATCGAAGGGCCGGCGCCAGATCATCCTTAAGAAAAGGTTAACATTGCCGGCGCCAGCTCGCGGGCGCGCGGCTCATGGCCTGCGGGATTTCCTGCGGAAGGCTCACTTGGCGTGGCATATTCCGGCTGATTCGCCGGTACCGGACCTCCCCTGTGATGCCTCGCTGATGACAGTGTTTTCGACCGCCCGCCTGAGCGCACGCGACTGGCAGGGCCGCGGCCATCTGCTTCCGATCCTGGCGGCAACCGCGCTTGCCGCCGGCGCGATCGCGCTGGTCGCCTATCTGTTGTGGCCGACCTGGAACGCCACCGGCTCGACTGCCCCGGAACGGCTGCCGGTGAGCATCGGCGGCACCCTGTTCAACGTCCCGACCGCTTCGATCCGCATGAAGATCCAGCGGCACTCCGGACCCCAGGAACGCATCGATCTCAATTTCAGCTACCCCTCGCTCGAGCCGCCGGATGCGGCAAGGGATGCGCAAAGGGATGTGTCAACGAATGCGTCAAGGGATGCGCAAAGGCCTGTCGGCGCCGAAACCCTGGAACAGCCCGCGCCTGCGATCGACCGGATCTTCCTGTCGATCGCCGCGCATGAGGGCGCGCTGGCGCCGGAGGTGCGGCTGCGCACGATCTATCCGCGTTATCTCGAGGACGCCTCCACCCCCGGTCCGGACGGGTTGACGATGCGCGGATTCCGGCGCGGCACGCCCTATGGCGGAGAGGATCTGTTCGTTGCCGACGCGCCGTACCTGACCGCGCGCTGCAGCCGCGATGCGGCGACACCCGGAATGTGCCTCAGCGAGCGCCGGATCGAGGGCGCCGATCTGACCTTTCGCTTTCCGCGGAGCTGGCTCGCGCAATGGCGCGACGTGGCGGACGCGATGGACCGGCTGACCCTGCAGCTGCACGCGGCGAGATAGCGCTCGCGCGTGCTGCGGACAAGGCAATCCACCCGACCGAGCCGATCTTGGGGTGATCTTGGGGTGATCTTGCGCCGATCCTGGCGCCGCCCGCTCAGCCCTGCTCGACCAGATCGTCCTCGAGGATCGCCATCTGGAACTGGAACGAGCGGTCGTCGTCCTCGTCATCGACGAACAGCACGCCGATGAATTCCTCGCCGATATAGACCTCTGCGGAATCATCCTTCTTCGGCCGCGGCACCACGCGAATCCTGGGATTGGCGAACACGCGCTTGAGATAGGCGTCGAGCTTCCTGACTTCCTGAACGTCCACGGCGGTCTCCAATCGGATCGTTGATTTGCGGGGGTTTTAGGACGGGACGACGCGAAGGGCTAGTGTCCCATCTCACATGCGCACTCACAGCCAAGTTCTTGCCGAGCCTGCCACTTTCAACGCTGCAAGACTATCAGCAAATCCATGGCTTTAGAAGGCCGTTGGACAGAAAGTCATGGCTCGGGCCTCACAGCCCGATCGCGCTGATCATCTGGTCCATGGTGCGCGACGGTTCGCTGCAGCCGGCCTCGCCGATGATCTTGGCGGGAACGCCGGCGACCGTCACATTGTGCGGCACCGGCTTGAGCACGACCGAGCCTGCGGCGATGCGGGCGCAATGGCCGATCTCGATATTGCCGAGGATCTTCGCACCCGCGCCGATCAGCACGCCGTGGCGGATCTTGGGATGACGGTCCTCATTCTCCTTGCCGGTGCCGCCGAGCGTGACGCCGTGCAGGATCGAGACATCGTCTTCGATGATGGCGGTCTCGCCGCACACGAAGCCGGTGGCATGGTCGAGGAACACGCCGCGGCCGATCTTCGCCGCCGGGTTGATGTCGGTCTGGAACACCGCGGAGGAGCGGCTCTGCAGATAATAGGCGAAATCCCTGCGGCCCTGGTGATAGAGCCAGTGCGCCAGGCGATGGGTCTGCAGCGCGTGAAAACCCTTGAAATAGAGCAAGGGATCGATGAAGCGCGCGGTCGCGGGATCGCGGTCGTAGACCGCGACCAGATCAGCGCGAAAGGCATTGCCGAGATCGGGCTCGGCGCGCAGCGCTTCGTCATAGGTCTGGCGGATCAGGTCGCCCGACAGCGCCGAGTGGTCGAGGCGATCGGCCAGCCGATGCACCACCGACTCTTCCAGACGATCATGATGCAGCACGGTCGAATAGATGAAACTGGCAAGCTCCGGCTCGCGATGCACGATGGCTTCGGCCTCGCCGCGGATCCGATCCCAGATCGGATCGAGCGTCGTGAGCCTGCCGCCATGCGGATGGACCTGATGCATCGCCATAGACTGCTCCCGCAAGTTCATCTTGCCGCGCTTCATAGCACGGCTGCCGGACCGAGTCCCGACCACATCCCCGCAAGGGTGAACGGCTTGTTTCTCGACCCGGGAATACCGAATCGGCGCAATTCCCGGCTGCCGAGACCCGACCACCGGTAATCGCCGTCAAAGTGGTCAGCGATTCCCTCGAAATCAAGCGGGTTGGCTTCAAACTATTGGCTTATACCGGCCGACCCTCCATCCCCGGCATGGTGGCCCGAGATGGACGGAAGCAGCATCACCACGCGGACGTTACGCGCGCGCTTTGCCGACTCGGGTTTCGCCCGGATCGCCGTCGTTGCCATCCCGCTGTTCCTGATCGCGCCGGCACTGTGGAACGGCTATCCGCTGCTGCAATGGGACACCGGCGGCTATCTCGCGCGCTGGTACGAAGGTTATCTGGTGCCGAGCCGTTCGACGGTGTTCGGTCTCTATCTGCACTATGGCGAGAATTCGGGCTTCTGGATCAACCTTGGGATCCAGGCACTGGCCACGCTATGGATCCTGCAATTGACGCTGCGCGTGCTCGGGATGGCCCAGCCCTTTCGGCTCGTGGCAATCGGTCTGCTGCTGATCCTGACCACCGCGCTGCCGTGGCTCGCGAGCCTGCTCCTGACCGACATCTTCGCCGGTCTGGCGGTGCTCGCTCTGTACATCCTGGTGCTGCAGGGAGACAGGATATCCGGCATCGAGAAGTCCTTGCTCTTCGTCTTCACCGCGTTCGCCGCAGCGACCCATAGCGCCACGCTCGGCGTGCTTCTGGGTCTGTGCTGCTGCGGTTTCATCGCACGCCCCTTTCTGCGCGGGCGGATCGCCCTGTCAGGGCTCGTGCAGGGGAGCCTGACCGTGGCCGCCGGTGCGGCGATGCTCCTGGCGGCCAATTTTGCGCTATCGGGACAATTCGCATGGACGCCGGGCGGCTACGGCGTGGCATTCGGGCGGATGCTGCAGGATGGCATCGTGGCGCGATATCTCGGCGATCACTGCGCGCAGGAGCAACTCAAGCTCTGCCCGTATCGCCACGACCTGCCGGCCACCGGCGACGATTTCCTGTGGGGCGACAGCATGTTCGATGCGCTCGGCCGGTTTCAGGGCTTGAACGACGAGATGGGCCATATCGTGACGCATTCGCTGGCGGAATATCCGCTCTGGCAGGCGGAGGCTGCGCTGACTGCGACCGCCCGGCAACTGGTCCATGTCGCCACCGGAGAAGGCTCCACCGGCTGGCTGGCCCACACCTACGGCATCATCGCGCACTATATACCCGCGCAGGTCAAGCCGATGCGCGCTGCGCACCAGCAGCGTTCGCAGATCGATTTCGCAACGGTCAACCGGCTGCATGTTCCAGTGGCGCTCTTTTCGATGCTGGTGGTCGCGGGGATGGTCGGACTTGCGGTCTATCGCCGCCGGTTCGATGACCTGGCATGTCTGGCGACGACCGTCTCGCTGGCCCTGCTCGGCAACGCATTCATTTGCGGCGTCATATCGGGACCGCACGATCGTTACGGTGCGCGCATGGTGTGGATCGCCACGTTCACGACACTGATCGCCGCCGCGCGTCATTTCGGCGACGACGAGCAGGATGGCGCTGTCGTCAGCGCCGCCGTGACAGAAAGTCCGTGACGCCGGTCTTGTAGACCTTGTCGCCGACAGCCCGCATGTGGTCGCGGTTGGGAATGTCCAGCACTTCCGAGCCCGGGATGATCCGTCCGAGCTCCTCCGCGGAGCCTGCGACCTCGTCCGCGGTGCCGACCGCGATCAGCACCGGCACGTCGATGGCGGCGGCATCCTGTTTGCTCATCAGGCCGCGCGAGCCGCGCAGGCAGGCGGCCAGCGCCAGCCGATCGGAGCGGGTCTGGTCGGCAAAGGCGCGGAAGGTCCGCCCCACCGGATCGGTCACGTCATCCAGGGTCGGCGCCTCCAGCGCCTGCGCGACATTCTCGCCCGGACCGCCGCCCTCGATCATGGAGATCCCGATGCCGCCCAGGATCGCCGAGCGCAGCCGCTCCGGCGCATTGCGTCCGAGCCACGCCGTCATCCGCGCGCCCAGCGAATAGCCCATGATATCGGCCCGCGGGATCTCGAGGTGATCCATCAGGGCTATGACATCGCCGGCCATGGCGGGAATCGAATATTGCGCGGGATCGTAGAGCTTGCCGGAATCGCCATGGCCGCGATTGTCGAGCGCGAGCACGCGGCGGCCGTTCTTGCGCAACTCCGAAACCCAGGTCGGATAGACCCAGTTCACGTTCTTGCTGGAGGCAAAGCCGTGCACCAGCACAATCGGATCGCCCTCGCCTTCGTCGAGATAGGCAATTTCGACGGCGTCGTTGTGAAAGCTCGGCATCGATGAGTCCGTTTTTTGAGGAAAAAGGTCGGCTGCGAAAATGGCCGGCGGATCTAGCCCCGCACGACCGCGATCGCGGCGCGCGGGCTGCCCGTGGCGACCGTCAACTTGCGCAAACGCTTGGCCTTTTTGTGATCGAGCCACGATTGGGTCGCCCGCTCGGTGGTGGCCTTGATCGAGGACAACAGCCCGAACAGCGCCAGCAGCGCGCCGAACAGCCAGAGCGTGAGGTCGAAGGTTCCGCCCAGCAGCAACAGCGCGCCGCGGCCGAGAATCTTCAGGATGGCGCGGGTCTGTCCGCCCTCGGCCTCGGCCAGCCGCGCCGCCCGCTCCACGTCCTTCGGACCCTCCGCGAGCTTCAGCGTATCGAGCGCCCCGCGCGTCCCCGCTCGTTCGGTGACCCGGCCGACGTCCTTGGCGAGACGCACCAGCCCGCCGGCCTTCTCGGCCCGGAACGCCGCCTTGATCGCGTTCACGCTGCTCTCGGGCTCCAGCACCGACGAGGAGGCGACCGCCTCCTCCAGCGCCGGCGTATCGACGACGTCGCGCGCCGAGCGGCCGGCCCATTCGGCAAGGCCCTCGCCGAGCCGGCCGACCTTGCGCGCGTCCTTGACCAGCGTCAGTCCGGCCCGCACCGGCGCGGCACCGCCGGCCGACAGATAGGTCGCCGCCGTCACCGCAAGGCCGGCGGCCGCAAGACCCAGGATCAGGCGGTCGGTATGCTCGCCCATCGCCAGATGCTTGCCCTCGCGCACCACGTCGCGGATATCGCCGAACACGAAGAGATCGCCGGTGACCGTGCCCGACAGGCTCGCGACATCATCGGCATTGCCGGTGACGAGGCCCGAGACGAAGCGCTTGGCGACATGGCCGGCGGAGCTCTGCTCGGTGACCGCATCGGCCACCCGGCGCGCAAGCTCGTCCGTCACCGGGATATTCCTGTCCCTTGCCAGCGCGACGAAGCTGCTCGCGAGGTCGGCATCACCGGCCTTGAGCGCCGCATCGATGTTGTCGGCGATCAACCCCTGGTTTTTCCGCAAAACGGTATCGAGCTCGAGATCGCTGAGTTTTGCAGGGTCGCCCTGCGCCGAGAGCAGAGCTGTGGCCTCGCGCGCGTGCGGCCACAGCGCGGCCATCACAGCCACGCTGACCGCCAGGCCGACGAGTGCCGAATGATTCCGTCGCATCATGCCAAACAACCCGGCGCTCGCGCAGCTTTCCACTCGCCTTGAGATAGTGCGCCGAATTTCGGACACAACAGCCCCGACGAAAGAAGGGCTTTTCAGACGGCCGGATTGTGTCGATTTTGACGCCAGGTTTGGCCCACGCAATGAGCGGCCAGGCTATGGGAATCAACCCACGGCGCCGGTATGGTGCGCCGCGATTCAACGCCAGCGCGTCGGGTTGATTGCGTCCGCTTCCATTGCCACCAAGGTGAATACGATGGCCGACCATGTCGTTCCGCACTTCCACAATGATGCCGGCGTGCCGGTGATCGAGATCGGCTCGCAGGAATTCATGTGCGTGGGCGCCAATCCGCCATTCGATCATCCCCATGTCTTCCTCGACCTCGGCAACGACGACGAAATCATCTGCCCGTATTGCTCCACGCTGTATCGTTTTGCGCCCGATCTCGGCGCCGGCGAAGCCCGCCCGCCCGAATGCGTGCTGAAGGACGTCGCCTGACCTGACCAGAGACGGTGGCTGCGGGACGAACGATCTTCATCGCCGGTGCCGGCATCGGCGGGCTGACAGCCTCGCTGGCGCTCGCTGCCCGGGGCTTTCGCGTGGTCGTGCTGGAGAAGGCCGAACGGCTCGAGGAGGCCGGCGCGGGGCTGCAGCTTTCACCCAATGCCAGCCGCATCCTGGTCGGTCTCGGCCTCGCGGAGCGGCTGCGCGCCCGCGCCGTCACACCCGAGG
>NZ_JBAURI010000398.1:0-6157 GCF_049581145.1 Bradyrhizobium sp. | reverse complement strand
GATCTTGATCTCGCCTTGCGCCATGGCGGAATCGGCCATGCCGGCGACAACCATCGCCAGACTTGCGCTCAAGACCAGACTTGCTCCCAGGAAATATCTGCGTTGCATTGCCTTAGATCTCCACTGTTGAACAAACTATCGTAAGCCGTCGTCGCCCTTGATCTCCGCGGCCGTGAGCCCGCCGACCCGCGGCAGCGGCCGGCCGCTGTCGGTGACGGCGAGCGCGACCATGATCTCGTTGGCGCGTGGCGCGTCGTTGATCTGCACTTCCATGCCGTCGAAATGGCTGCGCACGAAGGCCGCGTCCTTGTGGCCGAGCGGAATATCCAGCGTCGTGCCCGGCCCGCTCCTCTTCTTCGATGACGGAATCAGCGCCGCGCCCTTGCCGAGCGTCTTGCGGACCGGCGCGCCCATTTTGGGATGCAGGATCGCTGCCGCGTGCTCGAGCTCGCCATTTTCGCCGACCGCGGCGGCCTTGCCATAGCTGTGCGCCTTGGCGCCATCGATGCCGAGGGCGGCAACCGCCCGCTTTGCCAGCAATTCGCCAAGCTCCTCGCCGATCGCGACCAGCGGTGAGAGGTCCTCGACATATTTGCCGGCAAACGGATTTTCGATCACGGCAATCGCGGCCGCGCGCCGGGTCGGCGGCGAGATGGCCTTGCCCATCTCGATTCTCGTCTCCTCGACCACCGTGACGATCTTGCGAATGACAGCGCTCATGGTTTTCTGTCCCGTTTCAGGTCAAATCGTCTCTAGCACGCGTTCATGAAACAGTCGCGGCGCGCTTGCGCCGGCCCACCGGGTTCCTACCACAGCCGTTTCGCCGCACAGCCGCAACACCGCGCCGTCGATCAGGCCGGCAGCCAGCAATCGTCGCGCACAGCGGGCGCCGGCCTCCAGCGCATCGGCGATATCGCCAGCCGACAACGCGCCGACCTCGCGGGTGACGAGACGCGAGCCGAGATCGCTGTCGGGCTGCAAATGATCGGCCGAGACGCGGGCAATCGCGGGATGTCCGGGCAGATCGACGGCGTTGGCAATGACGGTCGCCGCCGCATCGGCCTGCGCCCCGGCAGTGGCGAGCACCGTGACCGCGTCGGCGATGCCGAGCGAGAAACTGCGGCCGTGACGGCCGCTGGTGGCAATGCCGCGCGAGGGATCATCGGCGTCGATGGTGAGAGTACGCAGCACGCCGAGCTGGTCCGGCCGGTCCAACAGGCCGACGTTGAATTGCTCGCCACTGCCAAGATGCAGCGCAATGTCGCCACCATTGTTGACATAGGCGCGATCGAGCGGGCCCACCGCGAGCATCGTTCGCAAAATTTCATCGGCGACGGAGCCAGCGACAGCGGCCATCGGCGTGATGAAGCAATCGCGCGCGAACGGCACGACCGCCGCATGCATGCGGCGTGCAACGATCCCTTTGAACATGCAGCGCGCGGGATCCGCGGCCTTGCGCAAGTCCGCAAGCTCAGCGCACAACTCATCGAGCAGGCCTGCGAAGCGGCCCGCCGCCGCCTCATAGGCCACGCGAACATGCGACCCGATCCCCGTCGCCTCCAAGATCAGATCAATCGGACCATCCTGCAAATGCAGCCGCTTGCCGCAGGCCAGCCACGCGACTCGCCGGTGCCGGGTCATGCGCGTCGGCTCGGCATCGCGGGCATCGCGCGGATCTCGGCAAAGTCCTTCACCGAAGCCAATGGGCGCACATGGTCCATGTGGCCGCCGAGCGCCGCGTAGTCCGACAGTTTCAAAGTGAATTCGATCGGCGCGACCAAGGCGGGCGTCGGCACATAGCCGAAGGCGCCGACCGGCATTTGCGTCACATCGACCATGAAAGTGATGCCGCCGCCGGGCCAGACATAGACCGGCGCGCCGCCGCTGGTGACGCGCGTCAGCGCGTCCTTTACCGATCGCGTCAGGCGAACCGGATTGTCGGTGACGCCGGCGCGCAGCGAGCCGCCGGCGCCCGCCATGAACAGCACGGTGCACAGCGCCGGCTCGCAGTTCTCCTGGATCCGCTCGACCGATGCTTTCAGGTCTGGCGGCATTGTCGTCTCGATCGGCCGCAGCGCCTCGTCGAGCCGATAAAACGCCGAATGCTCACCTGTGGTCGAGACCATCAGCATGGTCAGCCCAGGCCTTGCGGCCTTCGGATCGAACGGCCCGAGCACCGAGAGCGGATCGGAAATCTTGGTGCCGCCCCAGCCCGTACCTGGCTCCGCGACCTGAAAATAGCGGCCCGGCGTCGAGCGCCGGCCTTTCATCTTGATCCCGGTGTCGGCGATGTCGAGCAGCTTGCCGGCCTGATGTTCCGAGAGCACTCCGGTGATGTGGTCGTCCACCACCACGACCTCGTCGACCTTGCCCTGCCACTGCTTGGCGAACATGCCGATCGTCGCCGAGCCGCAACCGACCCGCATCCGCTCTTCGGCCACGCCGTTGACGACCGGCGCGCGGCCGGCCTGCACGATGACCGTGGCACCGCCATCGATCGCAAGCTCGACCGGCTTGCAGTTGCTCAGGTCCATCAGCGTGTCGCAGGTGACGCGGCCCTGTTTCTTCGAGCCGCCGGTGAGATGATGCACGCCGCCAAGCGACAGCATCTGCGAGCCGTATTCGCTGGTGGTGACATGTCCGACCGCCTCGCCATCGGCCCGAACCGCAGCGGTTTCCGGGCCAAGATAGCGGTCGGTGTCGATCTTCACCTTGACGCCGCAATAGCTGAAGATGCCCTCGGTCACGACCGTCACCATGTCGACGCCGTCGATCTCGGAGGCAACGATGAAGGGCGCGGGCTTGTAGTCGGGATAGGTGGTCCCGGCGCCGATCGCGGTCACGAACAGGCCCGGCTCCTGAACGATCTTGCCGTCCCAGTCGGCAACGGCCTGGAACGGCACCAGCCGTCCGCCATGCGACACCGTGCGTTCCAGCAGGATGTGCGGATCGACGCGGACCAGTTCGCCATTCTGATTGGCATAACGGTCGCAGGCGCCCGCCGCGCCCGGCTTGATGTAGCACATCACCGGGCAGGCATCGCAGCGGATCTTGTCGGCGGCGGCCGTCGCAGCTTCAGATATCAAAGAGCCTGATCCTCGAGCTGATCCTTGAACTGCCCCTTGGGCGGCCCGGACTCAACCATCGCGGCGCCGGGCAATTTGTTCGTATACGAACGATGTTGCGCGCGGGGCCAAAAGCTGTCAAGCGCCGTGCACTGCGAAACCCCGGTGTGCCGAATATTAACTCAATTGCCTGCCGCCGGTGTTCATAAAGCAGGCATGACATCACCGGCGGAACGCGGCTTGCACGTTTGTACACAAACGTTAGTCTCACCCGCGAGCTTTGTATCGCAGCCGCCGGGGCCGAAAGCAGGATGCCGTCAACCACGTTTCGCCTGAGCGTCAACGGCGCGATGCACGAAGTCGATGCCGCCCCGGACACCGCGTTACTATATGTGTTGCGCAACGATCTCGCATTGAACGGACCGAAATACGGCTGCGGCCTCGGCGAATGCGGCACCTGCACCGTGCTGATGGACGGCGTCGCGGCACGCGCCTGCGTGATCCCGATCGAGGGCTGCGTCGGACGCGACATCGTCACCCTCGAAGGCCTCGGCTCGCGTGAGCATCCCGATCCGGTGCAGGACGCCTTCATCCGGGAGCAGGCCGCGCAATGCGGCTATTGCCTCAACGGCATGATCATGACCACCAAGGCGCTGTTGAATAACAACCCGCGCCCGTCCGAGCACGAATTGCGCGCCGCGCTGCAATTCAACCTGTGCCGCTGTGGCGCCCATGTCGAGATCCTGCGCGCGGCGATGCGCGCCGCGGGCCATCGCGTCGAGGCCCGCGACTGATGGACGAACCGCGCTCTCCGGCAACGCGCGAACCTTACCGGGGTTCGCTGTCCGTGGTCCGCGCCGCGAACGAGGCGGCGAGCGGCTTCGAGACCTTCATCAGGATCAGCGCCGACGGCGCGGTCACCGCCTTCAACGGTCACGTCGATCTCGGCACCGGGATTCGCACCGCGCTCGGCCAGATCGTCGCCGAAGAACTCGACGTCTCGCTGGCCCGCGTCGTCGTCGTGCTCGGCGACACCACGCGCGTCCCCAATCAGGGCGCAACGATCGCGAGCGAGACGATCCAGATTACGGCCGTCCCCTTGCGCAAGGCCGCGGCGCAGGCGCGGCAATTCCTGATCGAGCGCGCCGCGCGACGCCTCGCGCTGCCGGCAGCCGAGCTTGCGATCGAGGACGGCCTGATCCGCGGCAAGGACAACCGCAGCATCAGCTATGGCGAACTGATCGCCGACGACACCATCCGCCTCGAGCTTGCTGACGAGGTTCCGGTCAAGCCGGTGAATAGCTACGCCATCGTCGGAAAATCCGTGCCGCGCGTCGACCTGCCGGCCAAGGCGACGGGCGAACTGGTCTATGTTCACGACGTCCGCGTGCCCGGCATGCTGCATGGCCGCGTGGTGCGGCCACCCTATGCCGGCGTCGATGCCGGCGGCTTTGTCGGCACCAGCCTGATCGCGGTCGATGAGGGCTCGGTGCGCGATATTCCAGGCCTCATCGCCGTGGTGCGCATCGGCGATTTCGTCGGCGTGGTCGCGACCCGCGAAGAAACCGCGATCAAGGCGGCGGCGCGACTGAAACTGAGCTGGAAGCCAGTGCCCTCGTTGCCGGACCTGAACAACATCGAGACCGCGCTGCGCGCCAATCCATCGGCGCCGCGAGTCCTGATCGAGAAGGGCGATGTGGACGCAGCGATTGCGGGGGCCGCGAAGCCGATGCAACGGACCTATCTCTGGCCCTATCAGATGCACGGCTCGATCGGTCCGTCCTGCGCGGTCGCGGATTTTGCGGACGGTCACATCAAGGTCTGGTCAGGCACGCAAAATCCGCATCTGCTGCGCGCCGATCTCGCGCTGCTGGTCGAGCGTCCGGAGTCCGAGATCGAGGTGATCCGGCTGGAAGCCGCGGGCTGCTATGGCCGCAATTGCGCCGATGATGTCAGCGCGGATGCGCTATTGCTGTCGCGCGCGGTCGGCCGGCCGGTGCGCGTGCAACTGACGCGCGAGCAGGAACACGCCTGGGAGCCGAAAGGCACCGCCCAGCTGATGGACGTCAAGGGCGGCTTGAACGAAGACGGCAGCGTCGCCGGTTATGATTTTGCCACGCGCTATCCATCCAACGGCGCACCGACGCTGGCGTTGCTGCTCACCGGCAGGATCGCGGCCGACCCTGCCGTCTCCGAGATGGGCGACCGCACCGCGATTCCGCCCTATGATTACGACAACTTGCGCGTCACCGCGCACGACATGCCGCCGATCGTGCGCGCGGCGTGGCTGCGCGGCGTCTCGGCGCTGCCCAACACTTTCGCGCATGAATCATACATCGACGAGTTGGCGGCCGAGGCCGGCGTCGACCCCATCGATTATCGCCTGCGCTACCTGGGGGACCCGCGCGCGGTCGACCTGGTCAAGGCGGTCGCCGAGCGCGCCGGCTGGACGCCGCGACCGGTCCGGCAGCAGAAGACAGCCGAAAACGGCGTCGTCAGCGGGCGCGGCTTCGCCTATGCGCTTTATGTTCACAGCAAGTTTCCGGGCTTCGGCGCGGCCTGGTCGGCCTGGATCGCCGACGTCGCGGTCAACACGGTGACTGGTGACGTCAGCGTGACCCGGGTCGTCGCAGGCCAGGATTCCGGCCTGATGATCAATCCGGACGGCGTGCGGCATCAGATCGAGGGCAACGTCATCCAGTCGACCAGCCGCGCGCTGATGGAAGAGGTGTCGTTCGACCGCGGCGGCCTGGTCGCGAGCCGCGAATGGGGCGCCTATCCCATCATCCGCTTTCCGCAACTGCCCGAGATCGACGTATTGATGCTGCCGCGACAGGATCAACCGCCGCTCGGCGTCGGCGAGTCCGCCTCGGTGCCGAGCGCGGCCGCGATCGCCAACGCCATCTTCGATGCCACCGGCGTGCGATTTCGCGAGCCGCCGTTCACGCCGGAACGCATTTTGCGGGGCTTGCGCGGCGACGACTTTGTCACGCAGGACGCCCTGCCTGCGCCGGCCGCAAGTGCGCCTCGCCCGGCCGCGCTGTGGAATCCGTTTGCGCGACGGCGCGGGGCGTTGGCGACGGTTGCGGCCC
>NZ_JBAURI010000397.1:0-12292 GCF_049581145.1 Bradyrhizobium sp. | reverse complement strand
AGCTGGTCGTGGGTGACATAGATCGAGGTGGTCTTCAGCCGCCGCTGCAATTTGCGGATCTCGACCCGCATCGCGATGCGCAGCTTGGCATCGAGATTGGATAGCGGCTCGTCGAACAAAAATACTTTCGGCTGCCGCACGATGGCGCGACCCATCGCGACGCGCTGGCGCTGCCCGCCGGACAGTTGCTGCGGCTTGCGACCCAGCATCGCGCCGATGTCGAGAATCTGCGCGGCTTCGCGCACGCGGGCCTCGATCTCGGGCTTGCCCATGCCGCGGTTGCGCAGGCCATAGGCCATGTTGTTGTAGACGCTCATATGCGGGTAGAGCGCGTAATTCTGGAACACCATGGCGATGTCGCGATCGGCCGGCTCGATTGCGTTGACGATTCGTCCGCCGATGTCGATCTCGCCCGAACTGATGGTCTCGAGCCCCGCGACCATCCTGAGCAGCGTCGACTTGCCGCAGCCGGAGGGCCCGACCAACACGCAGAACTGGCCGTCTGCGACATCGAAATCGACGCCCTTGATCGCCTCGAATCCGTTCGGATAGGCCTTGCGGACATTGTGGAGGGTGACGCTAGCCATGGAAACTCCGAGTGAATGGGAGTAGCGAATAGGAAAGCACGAGGCCGCGAATGCCGAGCAGCGCCTCTGTTTCGCCGTGCGCCGTTCGCTTCCTTTATTTCTCCGTCTCGATCAGGCCCTTGACGAACAGGCGCTGCATCACAACGACGACAGCAACGGGCGGCAGCATGGCGAGCACCGCGGTCGCCATCGCCACCGACCACTCGGTCAGGGCGTCATGCACATCGATGATCTTCTTGATACCGATGACGATCGTCTGCATGTCGTCGCGTGTCGTGATCAACAGCGGCCAGAGATATTGATTCCACCCATAGATGAACAGGATCACGAACAGAGCGGCGATATTGGTCACCGACAACGGCAACAGCGTGTCGAAGAAGAAGCGGATCGGCCCGGCGCCGTCCATCTTCGAGGCTTCCACCAGCTCCTTCGGGATGGTCATGAAGAACTGCCGGAACAACAGTGTGGCCGTGGCCGACGCGATCAGCGGCAGGATCAGCCCGGCGTAGGAGTCCAGCATGTGCATGTCGCTGGTGATCTTGTAGGTCGGATAGATCCGCACCTCGACCGGCAACATCAGCGTGATGAAGATGGTCCAGAACGCGGTCATCCGGAGCGGGAACGAAAAGAACACGATGGCGTAGGCGGAGATGATGGAGATGGCGATTTTGCCGACGGCGATGCCGACCGCCATGATGAAGCTCGCCAGCATCATGTTGCCGACCGGCTGCCGCGTTGTGCTGCCTGTGCCGGAGACGATGGTGTGCCAGTAGGTTTCAAGGCCGTGCGAACCCGGATAGAGCGGCATCTGCCCATTGGCGATGACGGAATTGTCGTGGGTCGAGGCGATCACCGCGAGATAGACCGGAAAGGCCACGATCGCGACGCCGAGCAGCAGCACCAGGTGGGGCAACAAGTTTCCGAATCGGCGATGTTCGACCACTAGTAATGAACTTTCTTCTCGACATAACGAAACTGGAACGCGGTCAGCGCCACCACCATGACCATCAGAATCACCGACTGCGCAGCTGAGCCGCCGAGATCGGCGCCCGCCCTGCCGTCCTGGAACACCTTGTAAACCAAGGTTTGCGTGGCGCCGTCAGGACCACCGCCGGTCGCGGTGTCGATGATGCCGAGCGTGTTGAAGAACACGTAGGTGATGTTGACGATGATCAGGAAGAAGGTGGTCGGCGACAGCAGCGGGAAGATGATGGTCCAGAACCGCCGCATCGGCCGGGCGCCGTCGATCGCGGCAGCCTCGATCACGCTGTTCGGAATCGACTGCAGGCCGGCGAGGAAGAACAGGAAATTATAGCTGATCTGGTTCCAGACCGCGACGATAACCACCAGGATCATCGCGTGCGTGCCGTTCAGCACCGGATTCCAGTCGATGCCGGAGCGCTGCAAGCCGCGCGCGATCATGCCGAGCCCGGGCTGGAACATGAAGATGAAGAGCACGCTCGCGACCGCCGGCGCCACCGCGTAGGGGATGATCAGGAATGTGCGGTAGATCTGCACGCCTTTGATGTTGCCGTTGGCCATGACCGCGAGCAGGAGGCCGAGGCTAAGCGAGAAGGCCACCACCAGCGCCGAGAACACGAAGGTGACACCGATGGCATGGTAATATTCGGGCGTCTCGATCAGGCTGACGTAATTCTCGAACCAGACGAACTCGCTCGAAAGCCCGAACGCATCCTGCACCAGGAACGACTGCCACAGCGCCTGCACTGCCGGCCAATAGAAAAACAGCAGCGAGATCGCAAATTGGGGCAGCACCAGAAGATAGGCCAGCAGCCTGCCCGAGAAGATCGCGCGGTTTTCCATCAACCCCCCGCTCGAGAAGTCGCGGCCGGGATACTCATCTCGGCCGCGATGCCTGCGTAATTCACTTGACGGCGGTTCGCTCGAACTGCCGCAGCATCTGGTTGCCGCGCGACACCGCTGCGTCGAGCGCGTCCTTCGCGGACTTCTTGCCGGCGAGCGCCGCCTCGATTTCTTCCGCCCAGACGTCGCGCATCTGCACCATGCCGCCAAAGCGCAGGCCGCGCGAGTTCTCGGTCGGCGTCTTGTTGGTCAATTCCTTCAGCGGCACCTCGAGGATCGGGTTCTTGTCATAGAAGCCGGATTCCCTGGTCTTCTCATATGCCGCCTTGGTGATCGGCAGATATCCCGATACCTCGTGGAGATAGACTTGCCGGTCGGTGTCCGACAGGAAGGTGAAGAATTTGGCAATTCCCTTGTATTCTTCCGCGCTCTTGCCGCCCATCACCCAGAGCGAGGCGCCGCCGATGATGGAGTTTTGCGGCGCGCCGGCGACGTCGGGGAAATACGGCATCGGCACCGACGTATAGGCGAACTTGGCATTGGCCTTGACGCTCGGATAGAACGCCGACGAGGTCATGAACAACGGGCATTCGCCCGAGGTGAAGCGGCCTTCGCCGGTGTTGGTGCGTCCCGAATAGTCGTAGCTCTTGTCCTTCTGCAGCTCGACGAGATTTTCCAGCAGCTTGGTTTCCAGCGGAGTGTTGAACTCCAGCACGGTGTCGAAACCGTCGAGCCCATTGGCCTTGGTGCCGATCGGCACGTTGTGCCAGGCCGAGAACTGCTCGATCAGTCCCCAGGTGATCCAGGCCGAGGAGAAGCCGCAGGTCGGGCTGGTCGCATGCAGCTTCTTGGCATCGGCGAACACCTCGGGCCACGTCTTCGGCGGCTCGGCGATGTCGGCCTTCTTCAGCGCGTCGAGGTTGACCCAGAGCACCATGCTCGACGAGTTGAACGGAAACGACAGCATCTGGCCCTTCGACGTCGAGTAGTATCCGGTGATTGCCGGCAGATAGGAGTTGGGATCGAATGTCTCGCCCTGCTCCTTCATCAACTCGAATACCGGCTTGATGGCGCCCTTGGCGGCCATCATGGTTGCGGTACCGACCTCGAACACCTGCATGATGCCCGGCGCATTGCCGGCGCGGAACGCCGCGATGCCGGCGTTCAGCGTGTCGGCATAGCTGCCCTTGAAGGTCGGGACGATTTTGTAGTCGCCTTGCGAGGCGTTGAAATCATTGGCGAGCTTGACGACGACGTCGTTGTTCGGACCGGTCATGGCGTGCCACCACTGGATCTCGGTCACGGCAAGCGCCGGCGAAGCCGCGAATGCCAGCGTGATCGCGGCTACGGCGGTCGCGCCCAATTGTCGAAAAATCATCAAATTCCTCCCGTTGAGCCGTCATCATCAAAAACTCGCGGTAGCAGCGACGGATGACGTGCGAATGACTCGTAAAGCGACGGGATGGTACGGGGGAAAAGCGGGCCAAGGGAAGCGGGAAAATACTGCCCAGGCGGTTCATCCGGCGCAGGCTCGAGAGTGCCGCGCCCGAAAACTTATCGCTTTCGCTCCGGCCCGCAGACCACGCCTTTTGCCGTCAGCGCGTCGATCTCGCCTTTCGAATAGCCGAAGGTGGCGAGCACTTCCGTTGCATGCTCGCTGAATTTGGGTGGCGTGCGGCGCAGGGTCGGCTTGGTGCGTTCGAGACGGATCGGCGAGGCGACGCCCTTGTACCAGTCTTTCGCGACGATATCGCCGCGGTGAATGGTGTGGGGATTGGTCAAGGCCTGATCGATCTTCTGCACAGGACCCGCCGGCAGGCCCGCCGCCAGCAGCCGGCTGCACAGCGGTTCCGCTTCGTGTCGGCGGAATACGGTGGCAAGCTCCTCGCGCAGCGCGTCGCGGTTGGCGATGCGGTCCTTGTTGCGGGCAAAGCGCGGGTCGGTGCCGAGCTCGGGCTTGCCGATCTCTTTCGCTAATTTGCGGAAGGTGCCGTCATTGCCGACGCCGATGAAGATATCATCGGTCTTGGTCGGGAAGATCGCATAGGGCACGAGGTTCGGATGCTCGTTGCCGGTGAGCATCGGCGGCTTGCCGTGCATGAAATAATTCGCCGCATGCGGATGCATGACCGCGAGCCCGGTTTCGTACAGGGTCGTCTCCAGGAACTGACCGAGGCCGGAGCGCTGCCGCTCCGACAGCGCCATCAGGATGCCGATCGCGGCATAGAGCCCCGTGGTGATGTCGACCACAGGCACACCGATTCGCATCGGTCCGCTTTGCGGCGAACCGGTCGCCGCAATCATGCCAGTCATGGCTTGAATGATGGCGTCATAACCCGGATTGCCGCCGCGCGGGCCGTCGCCGCCGAAGCCGGAGATCCGGCAGTGCACGAGTTTGGGAAATTTCGCCCGCAGCACCTCGTTGCCGATGCCCCATTTGTCGAGCGTGCCGGGTTTGAAGTTCTCGATCAGGACATCGGCCCCCTCCAGCATCTTCATCAGGACGGCGCGGCCGCCTTCGGAGGCGAGATCGAGCCCGATCGAGCGCTTGTTGCGGTTGACGCCGACGAAATAGGCCGCATCCTCGTCATGGAAGGGCGGTCCCCAGTCGCGCGTCTCATCGCCGGCAGGTGGCTCGACCTTGATTACGTCGGCGCCGTGGTCGGCAAGTATCTGCGTGCAATAAGGGCCGCCGAGCACGCGCGACAGATCGATCACGCGTAATCCGGCCATCGCGCCGGGAGCAGGTTCAGTGGTCATGGTCGTGTTCTTGGGCCTTCCCTTTGATGCTCGCAGGGCCATTAAGCATCACAGGCGCCTGTTCGCAAATGCCCGGCCGGAGCCCGACTTCAGATATTTCTCGAATGCGAAAGCCCGCTTTTCACCGACGTATAAGTGTTCGGAAGTGAGACTTCGGAGAATGTAGACGTATTTCATAGCGGCCCCCTACCCGGCAGCCTTGTACGACAGGGCTTTTGCCGAGCGAAGCCGAAGTTGGCCTGAATTTACCTAATGGATGGAGCCCACCTTCGGGCTACGGCGCGGCAGCCTTCGCGCCACGAGAGGGCTTGCCGAGCCGAAGCCGGCGAAGGCTGGTGGAGCCAGGCGGGATCGAACCGCCGACCTCTTGCATGCCATGCAAGCGCTCTCCCAGCTGAGCTATGGCCCCTTGACCTTTCGGGGCGCGCCTTGGGCGACGCGCCGCCGAGAGACCCTGAACATAATTCAGGGTTATTCTCAAGTCTCCTCGTCGCCTCCGACGTCGCCGATAATGTCGGTGACGTCCTCGTCGCCTTCTTCCTCGTCGGCTATGAAGGTCGAATCGTCGTCGTCGTCGTCTTCGATGGTCTCGTCGATTTCGATGTCGTCCTCGGTTTCGGGAACGACGGCCTTCACCTTGCCGGTGTTCTCCTCGGCATCGGCTTCCTCGAGCGGCACCAACTCTTCGGCTTCCGCCGGCTCCGGAGCTACTTCCGTGGCCGCCGCCGCCGCGCGTGCGGCTTCGCCGCGCGCCATCCGTGCCGGAGCGATCGGAGCAATCGGTACGACCTCGCCGGTATAGGGCGAGATCACCGGACTCTTGTTGAGGTCGTAAAACTTCTTGCCCGTCGTTGGGCAAATGCGTTTGGTTCCGAGATCGGATTTGGCCACGTGCGGAATCCTGGGAATGTCTGAAAAGCGGTGCTTCACTTGGCTAGTTGCCTCGCCGCTGTCAATACCGCTTTTCGCAAGAAAGACAGGCCCGTGACGTCGCGCCGTGTCCGTGATACCTGCCGCGAAAGTCAAAGGACACAAACTTGGCCCATTCAGACGACCCTACCCCGCTTGAAGCGCGTTCCAGCGGGCCGTTGGCCGGCACGGCCCGGGTTCCCGGCGACAAGTCCATCTCGCACCGGGCGCTGATTTTGGGGGCGCTTTCGGTCGGCGAGACCCGGATTTCGGGGCTTTTGGAGGGCGAGGATGTGCTAAATACCGCCAGGGCGATGCGGGCGCTGGGTGCACGGGTGGAGCGGACCGGTGATTTCGCCTGGTTTGTCCGTGGGGTGGGGGTTGCGGGCTTCGCCCAGCCGCAGGCGCCGCTCGACTTCGGCAATTCCGGCACCGGCTGCCGGCTGGTCATGGGCGCGGTCGCGGGCTGCCCCATTGCAGCGGTATTCGACGGCGACGCGTCACTGCGAACCCGCCCGATGCGGCGCGTCCTCGATCCCCTGGAGCAGATGGGCGCCAGCATTACGGCCGGCGGGGAGGGCGGCCGGCTGCCGCTGACCCTTCAGGGTGCGCGCGATCCGTTGCCGATCCTCTACCGCACGCCGGTGGCCTCGGCCCAGATCAAGTCGGCCGTCCTGCTCGCCGGGCTTGCTGCGCCCGGGGTCACGACCGTGATCGAGCAGGAGGCCAGCCGTGACCACACCGAGCTGATGCTGAAGCACTTCGGCGCGGAGATCGTCTCGACGCCCGAGGGCAGCCATGGCCGCAGGATCGCGCTCACCGGCCAGCCGGAATTGCACGGCGCCAATGTGGTCGTGCCCGCCGATCCGTCCTCGGCGGCGTTTCCGATCGTCGCCGCCCTCATCGTCGAGGGCTCCGACATCGTGCTGCCCGACGTCATGACCAATCCCCTGCGGATCGGGCTGCTGACCACGCTGCGTGAAATGGGCGCCTCCATCGAGGAAAGCGAGATGCGCGGCGACGCCGGCGAGCCGATGGCGCAATTGCGGGTCCGCGCCTCCAGGCTGCGCGGCGTCGAGGTGCCGCCGGAACGCGCACCGTCGATGATCGACGAATATCTGGTGCTGGCGGTGGCGGCGTCCTTCGCCGAAGGCAGAACAGTGATGCGAGGCCTGCAGGAGCTGCGTGTCAAGGAGTCCGACCGCCTGGCGGCGACTGCCGCCATGCTGCGCGTCAATGGCGTCGACGTCGACATCTCCGGCGACGACCTCATCGTCGAAGGCCGCGGCCACGTGCCGGGGGACGGCCTGGTCGCGACCCACATGGACCATCGAATCGCCATGTCGGCGCTGGTGATGGGCCTTGCCGCCGACAAGCCGGTGAAGGTCGACGACACTGCCTTCATCGCGACCAGCTTTCCGGACTTCATTCCTATGATGCGTGCGCTAGGGGCTGAGTTTTCATGATCATCGCCATCGACGGACCCGCTGCATCGGGAAAGGGCACGCTCGGCAAGCGTCTGGCCAGGCATTACGGCTACCGCCACCTCGATACGGGCGTGATCTACCGCGCGGTCGCCTACGCCCTGATGAGCGCCGGTGCCGACCTCAACGACCAGATGCTCGCCGTCTCGGCGGCCCTCGAGCTTGATCCCGAAAAATTCGGCAATCCGGTGCTGAAGACGCAAAAGGTGGGAGAAGCCGCCTCCGTGGTCTCGGCGATCCCCAAGGTCCGGGAAGTGTTAATGAATTTTCAGCGGCAGTTCGCCGCCGACCCGCCCGGTGCAGTGCTCGACGGCCGCGATATTGGAACCGTGATCTGCCCCAATGCCGACGTGAAGATCTTTGTCATGGCCGATCCCAAGGTCCGCGCCCGCCGCCGCACGCTGGAGGCACGGGCGAGGGGCGAGGACGCCGACGAGGCCGCGGTGCTGGCCGACATCCTGAGCCGCGACGAGCGCGACCAGAACCGGCTCGTTGCGCCTTTAAAACCCGCTGCGGATGCTTACTTGCTAGATAATTCCAATTTGGATATAGAAGCCGGCGTCCGGGCCGCCATCGACATTGTCGAGGCCGTTCGAGCGGGCCGGCAGCGGGGTTGATCCGCTGCCGTCATTGGAGGAGCAGCCCGCTCCCGCCCCCGAAGGTCGATATCCCGAGGTGCCTTGATATTTCGAGGCTCTTTGGGGAACGAACCGGTTTACGGACGAGATCGTACTGATCCAAATTCAACGTATCGGACGTGCAGGCATCTGCCGGCCCGCTGCCAGCGCACCGCGCAAGCAGCGGTCGTTGTGGTTGTTGCGGACCACCGACACTTCACGCCCGATACCCCCAAACCCCAACGGCCGGCAAGCGTCGCATCTGGAGAACAAATGGCTCTGAGTACCGCTGCTAATTCTTACAACCCCTCCCGCGACGATTTCGCCGCGATGCTGGACGAGTCCTTCGCCGGTGGCAATCTGCAGGAAAGCTCCGTCATCAAGGGCAAGGTGGTTGCGATCGAAAAGGACATGGCCGTCATCGATGTCGGCCTGAAGACCGAGGGCCGCGTCGCGTTGCGCGAATTTTCCGGCCCCGGCCGGGAGAGCGACCTCAAGGTCGGCGACGAGGTCGAGGTGTTCCTCGACCGGATCGAAAACGCGCTCGGCGAGGCCGTGCTGTCGCGCGACAAGGCGCGGCGCGAGGAGAGCTGGGGCAAGCTGGAAAAGGCGTTCCAGAACAACGAAAAGGTCAACGGCGTCATCTTCAATCAGGTCAAGGGCGGCTTCACCGTCGATCTCGACGGCGCGGTCGCCTTCCTGCCGCGCTCGCAGGTCGATATCCGGCCGATCCGCGACGTCGCGCCCTTGATGAACAATTCGCAGCCGTTCCAGATCCTCAAGATGGACCGCCGCCGCGGCAACATCGTGGTGTCGCGCCGCACGGTTCTGGAAGAGACCCGCGCCGAGCAGCGCCAGGAGCTGGTGCAGAACCTCGAAGAGGGGCAGGTGATCGACGGCGTGGTCAAGAACATCACCGATTATGGTGCGTTCGTCGATCTCGGCGGCATCGATGGCCTGCTCCACGTCACCGATATCGCATGGCGGCGGGTCAATCACCCGACCGAAGTGCTGAGCATCGGCCAGACCGTGAAGGTCAAGATCATCAAGATCAACCACGAGACCCACCGCATCTCGCTCGGCATGAAGCAGCTGCTGGACGATCCGTGGCAGGGCATCGAGGCGAAATATCCGCTGGGCGCCCGCTTCCATGGCCGCGTTACCAACATCACCGACTACGGTGCGTTCGTCGAGCTCGAGCCGGGCATCGAAGGCCTGATCCACGTCTCGGAGATGTCGTGGACCAAGAAGAACATGCATCCCGGCAAGATCGTTTCGACCTCGCAGGAAGTCGAAGTGCAGGTGCTGGAAGTGGATTCCGTCAAGCGCCGGATTTCGCTCGGTCTCAAGCAGACCATGCGCAATCCCTGGGAAGTCTTCGTCGAGAAGTTCCCGGTCGGTGCCACGGTCGAAGGCGAAGTCAAGAACAAGACCGAGTTCGGCCTGTTCCTGGGGCTCGAGGGCGACGTCGACGGCATGGTCCATCTGTCCGACCTCGACTGGAAGCTGCCGGGCGAGCAGGTGATCGACAACTTCAAGAAGGGCGACATGGTCAAGGCCGTGGTGCTCGATGTCGATGTCGAAAAGGAGCGTATCTCGCTCGGCGTCAAGCAGCTCGAAGGCGATCCCTTCGCCGAGCCGGGCGACGTCAAGAAGGGTGCGGTCGTGACCTGCGAAGTGCTCGAGGTGAAGGAGGCCGGCATCGAGGTGAAGATCGTCGGTACCGATTTCACCACCTTCATCAAGCGCTCGGAGCTTGCCCGTGACCGCAACGATCAGCGCGCCGAGCGGTTCGCCGTCAGCGAGAAGGTCGATGCCCGCGTGATCCAGTTCGATAAGAAGGCTCGCAAGGTGCAGGTCTCGATCAAGGCGCTGGAAGTCGCCGAGGAGAAGGAAGCCATCGCGCAATACGGCTCCTCCGATTCGGGAGCGACCTTGGGCGACATTCTCGGCACCGCGCTGAAGAATCGCGCCAACGAGAAGTAGGACGATCGCGTTTCGCGGCTCGATCCACGGGGCTCCGGTTTCGACCGGGGCCCTTTCTTTATTTTTTTGTTTCAGGCTTGCTTCAAGTTTTCCTGGCCTCGGGGCTCGCGACGTATCCGGGGCGGCCATGTTTTCTTCATCTTGCACCGCAATTGATGTAATCAGGCATTGCGTAGCGCGTTTCCCGGAAAAGGTGGACACCGGCTTTCTGTAAGAAAATGCGACCAATGGACCAACAAGGGACAACCAGAGCGGTTTCCGATTTAACTTGATCGGAAAGCGCTCAAGTCACGCTGCGAACGCAGAAACGCTCTTAGGATTTCCTTGAGGAGAATTTCGATGTCGCTGGATTCGGATGTGATCGTCGATCGCCGCAGGCTCCGTCGCAAGCTGACGTTCTGGCGCGTGCTCGCGGCCGTCGTCGTGATCGCGGCGATCGCCATTGTGGGTATGGTCGTGTCGCCGGTCGGCCGGGGCGCCTTCACCACCTCGGGCTCGATCGCGCGCGTCAATATCGAGGGCCTGATCCGCAGCGACCAGGATCGCGTCGAGGCGCTGGAACGGCTCGAGAACTCGCAAGCCGCCGCGGTGGTCATTCACATCAATTCGCCGGGGGGCACCACAGCCGGCTCGGAGCAGCTCTACGACTCGCTGATGCGGCTGAAGGCCAAGAAGCCGATGGTCGTGGTGGTCGAAGGACTGGCGGCATCGGGCGGCTACATGACCGCGATCGCGGCCGACCACATCGTGGCGCAGCAGAGCTCGCTGGTGGGATCGATCGGCGTGCTGTTCCAGTTTCCGAATTTCACCGAGCTCCTGAAAACCGTCGGCGTCCAGGTCGAGGAAGTGAAGTCCTCGCCGCTGAAGGCAGCACCCAACGGCTTCGAGCCGACCAGTCCGGAAGCACGCGCGGCGCTGGATGCGCTGGTGAAGGATTCCTACGCCTGGTTCAAGGGCATCGTGAAAGAGCGGCGCGGCATGGACGACGCCGAGCTCGAGAAAGTCGCCGACGGGCGCGTCTTCACCGGTCGCCAGGCGATTGACCTCAAGCTGATCGATCAGCTCGGCGACGAGAAGGCCGCCGTGCAATGGCTGGTCGAGCAGAAGAACGTCAAGAAGGACTTGCCGGTGCGTGACTACAAGCTCAGCCCGCGCTTCGGCGACCTGACGTTCCTGCGCACTGCGACGTCCGTCGTGTTCGACGCGTTCGGCTTGAGCGCGATCGGGCGGCAAATCGAGCAGGGCGGCATGGCGCAGGTCGATCGCTTCGGTCTTGATGGGATGCTGGCGCTCTGGTCTCCGGCCGCGGCCAATTGAAGCCTCGCGAATGCGGTTTTGAGGGGTTTCCCGCTCCGCGAGTATTGTGACAAACCGGCATCGGGACGATTGTCACGCATTTTCACGTCGCGCAAAATTGATTTAGCGTCTTGACAGTCCAAGGCATTTTCACGGAAATGGATAGCTCATGCTTCCGGGTCTAACCTCTCGATGATCAAATCCGAACTTGTTCAGCGTATCGCAGAGCACAACCCGCATCTTTACCAGCGGGATGTCGAGAATATCGTCAATGCGATCCTCGATGAGATCGTGGCCGCGCTGGCGCGGGGGGATCGGGTGGAATTGCGGGGTTTTGGCGCGTTTTCGGTGAAGCATCGGCCTGCGCGTGCCGGGCGCAATCCGCGGACCGGCGCCCATGTGCCGGTCGATCAGAAGAGCGTCCCTTTCTTCAAGACCGGCAAGGAGATGCGCGAGCGGCTCAATCGCGATAATCCCGAGGCGGGCGCCTGACCGGTTTCAGATCTGCAGAACGCGCGCCTTCAGCGACGCCGCCCATGGGGCGGCCGACTTTGACAAACGCGAGCAAATCGGCATGCGGAAATTCTTCTCGGCTCTGATCGTCATTCCGTTGGGTCTGATCCTCGTCGTGTTCGCCGTCGCCAACCGGCATTTCGTCACGCTCTCGTTCGATCCGTTCAATTCGGCCGATCCGGCGGTCGCGGTCTCGCTGCCCCTGTTCGTGCTGATCATCGCCGCGGCGATCCTGGGCGTTGTGGCGGGCGGCTGCGCCACCTGGTTCGGTCAGCGCCGCTGGCGGCGGGCGGCGCGGCATCACGAGGCCGATGCA
>NZ_JBAURI010000396.1:0-3371 GCF_049581145.1 Bradyrhizobium sp. | reverse complement strand
CCCTGGCATCGCGAGGTGCGACCTATTGCTTGAGCTCATCGATGACGATGGACGTCTCAGCGGCTGGCTCGAATACAGCACCGATCTGTTCGAGGCTTGCACGATGAGGCGGATGGCGGCGCATTTCCGGAGTCTGCTGCTGTCGATCGTCGAAGACCCTGAACAACGAATATCTCGTCTGCCGCTGCTGCCGCCGTCGGAATGGAAGCGGGTCGCGGGCGAAAGCAAGATCGAGACCAGGTCGTCCCGCCTGGGCACGTTCTGCGAACGGTTCGACAAGCAGGCCGCGCGAACCCCCGATGCCATCGCGGTATCCTTCGGGCTGGTCCGGCTCAGTTATCTCGAACTCGCAAGCCGAACTTCGGCCATAGCCGACCGGCTCTCTCGCGAGCAGGTCCGCCCCGACGAAATCGTTGTTCTGCTTGCCGAACGCGGCATCGATTTCCTGGCAGCAATGATCGCGATACAGCGGATAGGAGCTGCATTTCTTCCACTGGATCCGGCAATGCCAGCTGCGAGGCTGACGCAGATCATCGAGCACAGCGGCGCACGTATCATACTGGCCACGCGCGCCAGCGCGGCAGCGTTGCAAGTGACGCTGACAGGCCCGCGGCGTGGAAGGCGCCCCCGGGTTCTCGTTCTCGAGAATCTCGGTGGCGCGAGCGCGCGAGATTCCAATCGGCCGGTCCGCCGATCTTCCTCAAGCCTGGCCTGCGTGATCTACACGTCCGGCTCCACGGGCGTTCCGAAGGGCGCCATGATCGAGGAGCTGGGCATGCTCAACCACCTGCTTTCCAAGATCTCGGACCTCGACCTGTCAGCCTCTGACGTGGTCGCCCAGACCTCGCCCCAGAGCTTCGTCATCTCGGTCTGGCAATTTCTCGCGGCGCCGCTCGTGGGCGCGCGGGTCCATATCTGCAGCGAGGAGGTGGTACGGGATCCGGCTTTGCTCGCCCAGGAGATATCGCGCGAAGGAATCACCGTTCTGCAGATCGTGCCGGCGTTGTTACGCGAAATCCTGCGCAGGATACAAGACGAGCCGGCGTTGCTTGCGTTTGGGCGACTTCGCGTGCTGATTTCCACGGGCGAAAGCCTCGCACCGGAGCTCTGTCGCGATTGGTTTCAGCACTTCCCGGCCGTACCGATCATCAATGCGTATGGAGCGACCGAGACGTCTGACGATGTAGCCACGCATCGCCTGACGGCACCGCCCATTTCAAGTTCCACCGTGCCGATTGGTCGCGCCATAGCCAACACCCGCCTTTACGTCTTGGACTCCCACCAGCAGCCGGTGCCGATCGGCGTTGCGGGAGAGCTGTGTGTCGGGGGCGCCGGCGTGGGGCGTGGTTACCTCAACGACCCCGAACAGACCCGGCGCAAATTCTTGCGCGATCCGTTCTCCAAGCGTCCTCGCGCCCGCATGTACCGGACCGGGGACCTCGCGCGCTGGCGAGCCGACCTCACCCTGGAATGCCTCGGGCGCATCGACCATCAGGTCAAGATCCGTGGCTGCAGGGTCGAGCTCGAAGAGATCGAGCATGTCCTGATGGAACACGCCAAGGTGCAAGCCGCCGCCGTGGCAGCACGCGATTTCAATAAGGAGGTGCGACTGGTTGCTTATATCGCGGCCGCGACCGAAGGAGAGCCAAAGGCCAACGAGCTCAGCGACTTCCTCCGAACGCGATTTCCGGCCTACATGATCCCTGCGGGCTACGTCTTCCTCGATCGCATGCCGTTGACGCCCCATGGCAAGCTCGATCGTCCCGCCTTGGCAGCCATGCGCATCGCGATCGCGTCACAGGCAGAATCGATCGCACCACGTAGTTCGACCGAGCACATCCTGGCAAGCATCTGGGCAGAGATACTCGAGGTCGATGACATTGGGATCTCCAGCAACTTCTTCGACCTGGGCGGCCATTCGCTCCTGGCGGGTCGGGTTTTGGCCCGGATCGCCAAGATCTTCGGTGTTTCATTGCCGATCCGGGCACTGTTCGAGGCGACGACGATCGAGACGCTGGCCCGGCTGGTAGACCAGGCTCACGCAGTGAGCTCGGAATCGCCACAGCCGCAGACCGCGCGCGTGACGGGAGACGGGTCGCTGGCGGTCTCGATCGCGCAGGAGCGCGTGCTCGGGATCGAACGGGAATTGCCTGGACTGCCGCAGTTCAATCTGCCGTACGGCTTTCGTCTGCAAGGTCCGCTCAACGTTCCGGCACTGGAGCAGAGCCTGGCGGAGGTCGTGCGCCGACACGATTCGTTGCGCATGCGATTTGACTGGGCGAAACAGCGCCCGGTCGCTATCCTGGCTACAGCCACCGGCATCGATCTTCGGCTTGTCGCCGAAGATCTCGCCGCGGGGATATCCACCGCAAGCAAGCGCGCCAGGAAACTCGTGCTCGAGAAGGCCGAGCTGCGGGCGCAGCAGGAAGCCTGGGAACCCTTTGAGACGAATCGCGCGCCCCTGTTTCGGATGCGCCTGTTTCGGCTTGCTGACGACGATCACGTTTTGCTTCTGGTTCTGCACCACGGAATCGTCGACGGCTGGTCCATGGGGATCTTGTTTGAAGAGATATCCGAAATCTATTCGGCCCTTGCCGGCGGCCAACAAGCGGAGTTGCCAAGGCCGGAGCCTCAGTTCTACGATTTCGCGAGTTGGCAGCGTTGGTGGTGCACGACGGACCTGGCGAGCCGGCAGATCGCGTATTGGAGAGATCAACTGCGCGGGGCGGTTCCGGTTTTTTCAAGACACAGAAGCGCCGCCGGCGCGCGGCTGGACGCTGTAACGGCCCGCGAGCCGGTTCATCTGTCAACAGACCTCGTTGCGCGGCTGAGCGCCCTTAGTCGTAGCCAGGACACTACGCTATTCATGACGTTGCTGGCCGGTTTCAAAACGATGCTGCTGGCTCGGAACGGACACGGCGATATTTGTATCGCCACCATCATGGCCAACCGCTCGGAGCTATGGACCGAGCGCACGGTCGGGCTGTTCGAAAACACGACCCTGATCCGAACCCGCCTGGAGCCGGATCTTTCATTTCGGGAGGCGCTTGCTCGGGTGCGCGAGGCGGTCCTGGAGGCTCATGCGAGGCAGAATCTGCCGTTCGAGATCCTCGCAGCCCGATTGGCGGAAGAACAAGGTCCCGATCCAACATCGCTCACGCAGGCCTTTTTCGTCCTTCAAAACGCCGTTCGCCGGCCATTGGATCTGCGCGATCTGACCGTTCAGTCGTTTGGAACCGGCTATGACGGGCAGCCAGTCCTCGCGATCGATCACACCTGGTTGACGCTGATGCTGAAACAGGGACCTTCCGGCGTTACCGGCTCATGCACCTACAAGGAAGACCTGTTCGAGACCGACACGCTTCGTCAGT
>NZ_JBAURI010000395.1:0-1537 GCF_049581145.1 Bradyrhizobium sp. | reverse complement strand
GCCGATCTTCAATCAAAACCAGGGCGCGATCGCGGAGGCGATTGCCAAGCGGCGCGAGGCGGCGGCGAATTTCATTGCCTTGCAGGCAGAGATTATCGGCGAGCTTGATCACGCAACCGTCGCCTATCGCAAATCAACGCAATCGCTGGCGAGCGCGGAGGCGATGCAGGCGGATGAGGCGCACCGCGCGCGTCAGGTCGAGAAATCCTTCGGCGCTGGGCAGGCTGATCGGCCGACGCTCGTTTCGACGCAAATGGAGGCTGCAATTACAGCGCTCACCGATTTCGACGCCATGCTGCAGCAACGCGAGGCTTTGGGGTCGCTGGAAGATGCGCTGGAGCGGCCGCTCTACGGCCCTGATACCCTGCTGATATTGCCCGAGGCGCAATTGCCGCCGAGGTCTTCATCATGAATGCCACCAGAAGATTTCGCCTCGTGGCCCTGCTATTGCTCGCGTTTGCGATCGGCGGCGTGCTTGGCTCGTTTTATCTGATCCCTTCGCACGCAGATGAGGACAGCGATAACGACAATCCCAATCCAGCCGTAAGGCTCACAATCAAAAACGGCGTGCCGACTCTGACGTTGACGGCGGAAGAGCAGCAGAATGCTGGCATCATCGCCGCGAAACTCGATCCGGCGCCGCCGCGAGCTTATATGCGCGGCTTTGGCACTGTGCTCGATCCGGCCGGCCTTGCCGATCTCGAAAATCAATATCTCGAAGCCGAAACCCAGGTTGCGGCGGCGAAATCACGGCTCGCGAGTTCGCAGGCTGCTTATCTCCGCGCGCAGGTTCTAAATAAAGATCAGCAGAATATCTCAACCGCACAATTGCAGAGCGCACGCAGCAGCTTCGATGTCGATAGCAATGCGCTTGCGGCAGCGCAGGCGCGTACCAAAGCCATTATCGCCAACACACGGCAGGCTTGGGGTGAGACGATTGCCAAGGCTCTGGCAAGCGGTGGTCCACAGATCAACGATCTGCTTGCGCGCAATCACTATCTGGTCCGCGTCACGCTGCCGCCTGACGTAACCATCTCCACGCCGCCAGAAACCGCGAGTGCGCTCTACGGCGCGACCGATGTGCGGCTTCGTTTCGTGTCGCTTGCGAGCACAGCCGACCCGAAGTTGCAGGGAATAAGCTATCTTTACGAGGCACCAGCACAAAATCTGCTGCCGGGCCTTGCGCTGGAAGTCACGCTGGCTGTCGCAAGCGAGCAATCGGGCTTGATCTTGCCGGATTCGGCGGTCGTCTGGCTCGAAGGAAAGGCCTGGATTTATATCCGCACGCAGCCGACGATTTTCATTCGCAAGGGCATCAATCCGGCCCGCTCGGCGCCGCGGGACGGATTCGTGGTCTCAGGCCTTCCGGCGGATGCGCTGATCGTTATCCAAGGCGCACAAATGTTGCTCTCGGAAGAATTCCGCGCCTCGGTCCCGGTCGAGGATTGATGATGCGCATTGCCGGCTTGCAGGCCTCGATCATCCGTTTTGCGCTGCGCTTTCGCGTCATCGTCGTCGTGCTTGCGTGTCTGCTTGT
>NZ_JBAURI010000394.1:0-7105 GCF_049581145.1 Bradyrhizobium sp. | reverse complement strand
ACTGACGACTATCCAGAATAGCCTTGTGCCCCACTAGGGTCGGTCCGCAATTGCGCCGAAGCGTCGGCAACCGGCGGTCTTCGCGCTTCCGGTACGACATTGCGCTTGCGCTTGAATGTACGGCATCGGCACGGAGCAACGCCGGGGGACTGCGAGCCAGCAAAGCTCCAGCATTTGCGCTGAAGCCGCTGTTGACACGGCTATCCCGGTGGCATTCTCTTTCTCGCAAGACGATCTCGAACGAGGCCATCGAGTTGCATGTCGACCCTGGAAGCCGCATTGCGCGGAGGGGCGGTTGTGGTTCTCCTGCTCCGCGTGGCGGTCCTCGCCCGCAACGCTGGAAGCAGTGAGGTCAGCCGCTATTCGGCGCTGCTGCTCGCGAGCATCGCGGCTTATATCGTTGAGTCGGCTCCCGGCTTCGGAGCGCTGGATCTGCGGCTGCGGGCTCCGGTGCACTTGATGAGTTGCGGCACACCGGCCGCGTTCTGGATCGCAATGGGAGCGATCTTCGTCGATGAGTTCCGCCTGCGGTGGTATCAGACGCTCGCCTGGCTGGCGCTGGTCACGCTCGGTGGGGCGGCCATGGCCAAACACCCGATGTCCATCGACGTCGCGCGATCTGTGCTGTCAGTCTCCCTCATGCTGCTCGGCATCTGGCAGGCATTGGCGGGCCGGGCCGCGGACCTCGTCGAAGGGCGGCGCCGGCTTCGTGTCTGGTATGCCGTCGTGACCGCGTTCTACGGGGTCGTGATCATCGCGTCGGAGTGGCTGTGGCCCGGCGGCTTGTCGGCGGCGCCGCTCAGTCTCGCGAACGCGACCGGTTTGATGGGCTTCATCTTCCTGTTCGCGGTCCTGGGATCTCTTCCATCCGGCGAGCCGTTGGTGCCCGTCCCCGTCCAAGGGCGGCAAAAGCCATCGCTTCCGAATGATGCGCCGCAAGTGCCAGCTCCAACCGGCGCCGATGCGAAGCAGCTCGCAGCGCTTCGCAACTTGCTCGACCATGGCAAGATCTATCGCGAGCCGGAGCTGAGCGTCGCGTCGCTGTCGCGAAAGCTCGACGTTCCCGAGCATCGGCTGCGCCATCTGATCAACCGGCAGCTCGGCCAGCGCAATTTCAGCGCCTTCATCAATGGCTATCGCCTGGCGGAAGCCGAGGCCGCGCTCGGCGATCCGGCCCAGGCCGCCGTGCCGGTCCTGACGATCGCGCTCGACGCCGGCTTCGGCTCGATCGGTCCCTTCAATCGCGCCTTCAAGGCGCACACCGGGCTCACGCCGACGGAGTATCGGCGCGCCCAGCTCGGCGGCGCGCCGGGCGCCGATCCCTGACCGATCCCTGGCCGACCTCTTGCCGATTCCGGATTTGACCGGCCGTTTCCAGGAATCGGCCAGTCAGGTCAAGGGAATCGGCGCGAAGCGGTGTTGCTGTCGTGCAACCTTCGATCCCGCAGGGTCGGTGCCTGCGATGCGGAGGTTGGCCATGACGGAGCTCGTCCACATATTGCAATTCGCCCTTCCGGCCGTGATCGTGATCGCGACGCTGGAGGGCCTGGTCCTCGCAGTGCTGACGCGGCGGGACTACGACTGGCGCGCCTATCTCGCCTCGCTTGCCGACGCGCTGGGCCGTCAGTATTTCGTCTATACGTTCCTGCCGCTCAGCCTGGCGCAGCCTGTGGTCGATTTCGCCTGGCGCCATCGGCTGTTCACCGTGTCGCTCAACAGCGCCGTCACCGTGGTCGTGCTCGTGATCGCCCAGGACTTCAGCTACTACTGGTTCCATCGCTGCAGCCACCGCGTGCGCTGGTTCTGGGCCACGCATGCCATTCATCATTCGTCCAACGCGTTCAATCTCGCGGCCTCCTACCGTTTCGGCTGGACCGGGCGGCTGAGCGGAGCGGCCATCTTCTACGTACCGATGATCTGGCTCGGCTTTCCGCCGGGCCCGGTGTTCATCGCCGCGGGCCTCGGCCTGCTCTATCAGTTCTGGCTGCACGCCGAGTGGATTCCAAAGCTCGGCTGGCTGGAATATTTGCTCAACACGCCCTCGCACCATCGCGTGCACCATGCCTCGAACGCGGAATATCTCGACCGCAATTACGGCGGCATCTTCATCGTGTTCGACCGCATGTTCGGGACGTTCGTCGCCGAACAAGACGACCTGCCGTGCCGGTATGGCCTGGTGACGCCGTTGCGCTCCAACAATCCGATCGTCATCGCGTTTCACGAATGGGCGGCGCTGGGGCGTGATCTGTCGCGGGCACGCTCCTGGCGCGAACGGCTCGCTTGCCTGATCGGCCCGCCAAGCGGAGTCCCGCCAGAGTGCCCAGTCGCCCGATACAGCCGACCGGGTCCGAATTGCAAGGCGAAGGCGGAGCCTCGCGCCACATCCGTGGGCCTGCCGTGAATTCTATCGGAATGCCGGATGCCGGAAATCCGCACGTCCGGCTTGATGAACGGGAAGGGAGACGGGGCGTCGCCGAATGGCCCAAGCCACCGCGCGCTTGCTCGACTCTACAATCCAACAAATTCTAATGAGTCATTCACGACGTGCCGGCGCCTTGCGGCATTATCGTACCCAGCTCGGGCTCTCACCAACGTAAGATTGTGTGCTATCTTTCATCGCTGCCCCAGCGACGCTGGGCTCACTCTTTTTTCAAGACAGTAAATTTTTAGAGGAGGAAAGCATGCGTAAATCTTACGTCTTGTGCTTCTTGATGGCCATCCTTTCGGCGCCAGCGGTCGCCGCCGATGCGGACCAGGGCCTGAAGATGGAAGCTGAAAAGATCGCCGCTGCCTACGCGGAGAATTTCAACCAACGGAATAGCGCCGGCATTGCCGCGCTCTACGCGACGGGCGGCATCGCCGTCAATCCGACGGGGATGCACACGGATATCGCGCAAATCTACGACGGCGCGTTCAAGGCCGGGTTCAACCACAATCAAATAACAGTGGATCAGGTCTGGCCGCTGGGACCAGACGCCCTCCTTGCGATGGGCGAATATCACATCACCGGCCAAAACCCGTCCGGCGCAGCTATCGAAGTCAAAGGCATCTGGACATCGACTGATGTTCGTGAAGGCGGTACTTGGAAGATCAGAATGCTCTCGGCCATGCCGAAGGCGCCCCCTCCAAAGGACTAGCGTTCCAAGCGTTGCGCACGATTGGCGAGCCGGGGGTCCACGTTGATCCCCGGTCATCGCGACAGTCTTTATCAATTGCTCTCGATGACCTAGCCGTTTCATGAATCAAGTAGGTGCCTCTGCCGGGCCCAGACGGGCCATCCGTCTCGTGCTCCATGCGGGCCATCGCGAGTGCAGCGGCCACGCCGGCGGCATCGCCAAACGTTCAAGTCAATTGGTCATGGAAGCGGCCTGCCCAGGTCGCTCACGGTCACAGCGTCCTCAAAAAGATCGATCGACATCTTGATATTGTATCGTACAATTCATACAGCCTTTAATTGACGAACCTCCGAGGGAGAGAAGATATCGGCCGCCGGCTCACGGGTCCGAACACGAGCGGCTGGAGCTGAGCATTTGCAGGGGAGGGATAGCATGACGCTGAAGCCCGGATTCCAATTCGCGGAAGCGCAGCTTCTGCTCGAGATCGCGCAGCAGGCCTATGCCGGCACGCCGTCGCTCACCGAAGCGGTGGCAACGTGCGGGGTCCCAGCCGTTCCCCAACCGAACGCGAATTGGGCCATCGTTGAGAACCTGACCCCGACGAGCTCCACGCTGTTGGATAACTACTGGCAGGTCTGGCAGAACCAGAGCAATACCAGCCAATACGCGATCGCGGTGCGCGGCACTGTCGCAAGTGCCGCCAGCGTCTTGGCCGATCTGCTGTTTCCGCTGATCAATGCGCGCTTTGACCTCAAGCTCGGCCCGATCTCGCTGCCGTTCTATCTCGCCCGCGACGAGGGTGACAGCGCCGTGAAGGCCGGTGTGCATTCGGGCTTCGCGCTGAGCCTGTTGCTCATGCTGTTCACCACCGATCACCCGCTGTTCGTGACGCTGGGGCAGCTCGCGAAGCCGGGCAACGACGTCTACATCACCGGGCACAGCCAGGGGGCCTCGATTGCGACGCTGCTCACCTCGCTGGTCCGGCACTCGACGCTGTTGTTCAAGGGGCCGGCCTACAAGACCTATACTTTCGCACCGGCGAAGGCCGGCAATGACCATTACGCCTATGATTACGCGCGGCTTGCCGGGTTCGACGGATACGGTTGGGCCGTGACCTCGACGCAGGACTGGGTGCCGCAGGCGCCGTTTACCCTGCAGTGGATCTCAGACCTCAATACGCCAAATCCGCTGCGCGGGTTCGGCGGCAGTCCCAATCCCGAGGCGATGCCCGCCCTCGGCGGTTTGGCCACCGCCGCCGAGAGCGCCGTCAGTCTTGCCCGCGATGAGCTGGCGCAGAGGCTCCAGCAGCGGGTCGAGGGGCTCTCTGCGCGACTGACATCCGAGCCGATTCATCTGAATGCCGCCGAGCTCGGCGCGGCAGCCGCCGCGCCGATTACCGGATCGGCCATCGCGGACCTGATCCGACAGATCCTCGACCAGATTCAGGACTCGCTGGACTATGCAGCCGCAGGCTCGCTGCTGCCGTTGTTCGCCACCCCGGGCGCAAACCCGACCGATGGGACGCCAGGTTGCCAGGCGCTGGACTATTTCTGGCAGCACCACCTCGGCAACTATCTGAAATACATGACGCAGCAATATGGCGGCTGAGCCGGCCATGACAGGCGCGGCCGGCGCGGCACCGTCGCCGGGGACGAAGGCCATCTTGCGGGACCCGGCTACGCCATGGCTTCGTATGCCAAGGCTTCCTACGCGAAGGCTTCCTACGCGAAGGCTTCCTACGCGAAGGCTTCCTACACCAAGGCTTCCTACACCAAGGCTTCCTACACGAAGGCTTCCTGCACGAAGGCTTCCTTCGCCGGGCAGGCAAAGCCCAGGCACGACGGAGCGAAACAGCCTGTCGCGTCTGACAGTCTGCTCGCCTCTCTCACCACCGTCATTCCGGGGCGCGCGGAGCGCGAGCCCGGAATCCATCACCGCTGATCCTGATCATCAATCAAGACCCATGCAACGACCATCTCGTCCAGCACTCCGGCCTGTGGCTATGGGTTCCGGGCTCATTCGCTTTGCGAATGCCCGCGAATGACGAGCTGCCTCGCTCGGTTATGATGCAGTAGGGACTAATCTTACCGAGTCGGAAAAGCTCCCAGCGATGCTCGCAATGATTGTGATGTGTGGATATTCGCTCAAACGCCTGTTCGGCTGTCGCGATGCCCTGGGCGAACGGGTATCGATCCAAATATCGAAAGCCAAACCAGAAAAGACGCTCGGCTCGAGCTGGACATGACGAGGCTGGTTCCGGCTGCGGCCTCAACCATCTTGCGGAGCTATCTCCCCGTCGTCCGCGCCCACGTTGCGCAATTGCGGGCCATGCCGGGGCGAAGGCGGCGGGTGTGGCCTCACATCATCGTCTCCAACACCGCGGGGGAGCCCTGATCCAGAGTCGGTCTGCCCTCGCCGCGGCCGAAGCCGCGAACGGGATGACATCTCACCGCAAAGCGTGCTACGCGGACAATCGTGCAGTGTCTCGCGAGGCGTTGGTCCGGAGACGCCGGGTTCAGCAACTTCGGACGATTTCGCTAACGCTCACGATGGGCGACGATCAATCACAATTGACTTCCAATTCACGATAGACCTGCTCGACCACTCCCAAAATTCTAGCGCGCCATGTTGGATCAATCCAAAGCGACAGTCGGCGAGCGGCGCGGTCCGCCGCACAGAGGCATCATTGGCGCCTTGACCGGCGCCGAATCCAAAACCGGAATGGACCGACGCTGGACTCCCCGCATCATCGTCCTGAGCGGCCTCGTGCTGGCGATCCTGTGTGATGCCTTCGTGGCGCATGTGCTCTCCGTGAACTTTCGGGAGACCTATCGGGCGATCGAAGCCGCCAACGACGATCTCGCCCGCGCCCTCGAAGAATACATGTTGCGCAACATGCAAGGCGTCGACGTTCTGCTGCGCACGACCATCGATGCTCTCGAGCAGAATCCGGCGCTGCTATCCGCCGGCAATCCGGCCCTGGTCGCTGAGTTGAAACGCAGGGTGGCGCCGTACCCCGCGGCAAAATCGATCGTGGTTCTCGATGCCGACGGAAACCTGCTGGGCGACACCAGCGGCAAGGAGGCGTCCGGCCGGCCGGCAAACTTCGCCGACCGGACTTATTACAAGGCCCAGCGCGATGACCCCGGCCGCGGTCTCTTCATCGACCTGCCGCTTGCTGCACGCGTTGCTCCTCAAGTTCGCTTCATTGCAGTGAGCCGCGCGTTTCTCGCTGCCGACGGGCGTTTTGGCGGCGTCGTCTTCGTGGCTCTCGACTACGACAGCCTCCGGCAGTTCTTTCTGTCACTGAACGTGGGGCAGCGCGGCACCGTGACGCTCTACCGCGACGACGGCAGGATCTTGCTGCGAACGCCGAGCGCGGACGAATTTGCCGGTCGCGACTTCAGATCGAATCTGTTGTTCACCCGCTTGCTCCCGCAGGCGCCGAGCGGAAGCTTCAAAGGGACCGGAATCACGGACGGGACGTCGCGGAGCATCAGCTATCGGCGGGTCGCCGGCATGCCGCTGGTCGTGACCGTCGCACGCGACCCGGTCGAGTTTCTGGCCGGCTGGAAGAACAATGCGCTGTACTACAGCCTGGCCGCCGCCGGGCTCAACCTGCTGATCGTCGGATTCGGCCTCGGCCTGGCCCGGCAGTGGCGGCTGCGCGCGACATCGGAACAGGCGCTGCGGGACAATCTCGCGCAGCATCAGCTGGTCACCGAAAACGTCCCGGCCCTGATCGTCCATGTCGGCGCCGATGGTCACATCCGTTATGCCAACCGCGTCGCACTGGAATGGTATGCCCAGTCGTCCGCCGACGCCATCCGCAGCCGCAAGATCGACGATTTCATCGACCCCGTGCGGCTTGGCGAATGGCGGCTGAAGATCGAGGCGGCGCTGGCGGGCCGAACCACAAGCGGCGAGGAGAAGGCGGCGTTTCCCGACGGCTGCGAACGCTGGTGCGAGACCATCCGGGTACCCGACTG
>NZ_JBAURI010000393.1:0-8434 GCF_049581145.1 Bradyrhizobium sp. | reverse complement strand
CCGCAATAGGACAGCACGCGATCGCGCTGCCGCGCCGAGATCACCGGCCCGAGCTGGGTCGCGGCATCGAAGGGGTCGCCGATCCGGATCTGCTCGGTCTTCGCCTTCAGCTTCTCGACGAACTCGTCATAGACCGTTGCCTGCACCAGATGGCGCGAGGCGCAGACGCAGGTCTGGCCGGCGCCGATGAAGGCGCCGAACGCGGCATAGTTGACGGCGCGGTCGACATCGAAATCGTCGAACACCATGACCGGCGTCTTGCCGCCGAGCTCCATGGTCTGGTGCGCGAACACCTTGGCCGCGGCGGCGCCGGCGATGCGGCCGGCCTCGGTGCCGCCGGTCAACACCAGCTTGTTGATGTCGGGATGCTCGGCCAGCATCTTGCCGGTCGTCTGGCCGAGTCCCAGCACCACGTTGAAGACGCCGGGCGGCAGCCCCGCGTCGCTGAAGATCCTGGCGAGCTTCAGCGTCGTCAGCGGGGTGTATTCCGACGGCTTCACGACGGTGACGCAGCCCGACGCCAGCACCGCGGCCAGCGACTTGCACATGATCATCAAGGGATGATTGAACGGCGTGCAATTGGCGACGATGCCGATCGGCGTGCGCAAGGTGTAGTTCAGATAGGAGCCCTCGACGGGGATCACCGAGTCGCGCCGCGCCAGCGCCAGCCCTGCGAAATAGCGGAAGAAGTCCGGCAGCCGCGACAGCTGCGCGCGGGTCTCGTTCAGCGGGCGGCCGTTGTTGAGGGTCTCCAGCCGGTACAGCGCTTCCAGATTGGCCTCGAAAGCATCGGCGAGCTTGTTGACCAGTCGCGCCCGCGCGCGGATGTCCATGCCGCCCCACGCCTTGCCTTCGAAGGCCAGGCGGGCGCTCTTCATGGCGCGGTCGACGTCGTCGGCGGTCGAGTTCGGAATCTTTGCGATCACGTCGCCGGTCGCGGGGTTGCGGACGTCGAGCATGGCGCCGGAGCCGGCCTCGATCTCGCGGCCGTCGACGAAATTGCCGTGAATCTCGACCTCGATCGATTTGGTTGGGCTGTTCATCTGTCTCTCCCTTCGATCTTCGATCTTCGATCTTCGATCTTGATCCGGACCGGATCGCGATCCGCTGAGTTTGCTTGGTTTGATCTCGGAAGGGGCGCCCGCGGGCCGTCCTTCCCGATCATGCTTCGACGATGACCGCGTTGCGCTTCAGCGCCGGCAGCACGCGCTTTTCGGTCCGGCTGATATGCGCCTTGATGATGCGCACCGCGCTGCGCGCCTCGCGCCGCTGCATCGCGTCGATCAGGGCGGCGTGTTCGGCGACGAGCTCGGCCGGATTGTGATCGGCCACATTGGCGATGCTGACCCGCACCAGCCGGTCGGCCTGTCCGATCAGGTCGCAGAGTGCGGCCGCCATGCGGCGGTTGCCCGAGGCTGCGGCCAGTGCAGCGTGGAAAGCACGGTTATAGGCGATGAAGGCTTCATGATCGCCCGAAAACTGCCGGAATTGGTCCAGCGCCTTCAATTCCGCCTCGCTCGCGGTCTCGATCGCCTCCGTGACGCAGGCCGGCTCCAGCACGTGGCGAAAGCGCAGGATGTCGCGCGCATCCGACAGCGAGATCGGGTTGACCCGGTAGCCCTGGCGCGGCTGCACCGTGACGAGATGCTCGCGCGACAGCCGCAGCAGCGCCTCGCGGACCGGCTGCCGGCTGACCGCATAGCGTTCGGCCAGCTCCTGTTCGCGCATATCATCACCGGGCGCCAACCGGCAGGTCAGAATATCAGCTCGCAGGCTTTCATAGACATTGTCGCGGAGAAGCATCATATTTTACCTTTGTCTGTCGATAACCTACGCAGTCGTGAAATATCACGTCAAGACAGATCGGCTTGAAATGGACTAATTTTAATCTATCAATTGGAGCGGCCGGCGCCTTGCACACGCGCGAATGAAGGGGAGTGACATGTATCGGGCTTTCGCAGAGGGCACCGTCCACACAGCCGAGGTCGGCTACGGACCGCCGCTGTTTCTGTTTCATTCATTGTTGTCGGATCGGGCGAGCTTTGATGCGGTCGCCCCCGAGCTGTCGCAGTCGTTTCGGGTCGTCATCCCGGAATTGCCCGGCTTCGGCCGCTCGCAGGCGGTCGCTGGCGGGCTCGCCGCCATCGCCGATCGCATGGCGGAAGTGGTCAGGGATGCGTCCGCGGGCCGTGACGCGATCGTGCTGGGCAACGGCTATGGCGGCTTCGTCGCGCTGCAGATGGCGATCCGCCATCCCGGACTCGCGACGCGCTTGATCCTGGCCGATTGCGGCGCCGCGTTCGACGAACTGGGGCGGGAGGCGTTTCGCAAGATGGCGGCGGCATCCGAGGCCAAGGGGCTTTCGGCGATCACGGACGTGGCGATGCGCCGGCTATTCGCGCCGGAGTTTCAGGACCAGCATCCCGATCTGATGCGCGATCGCCGCATGGCGTTCTTGAAGACCGATCCGGAAGTGTTTCGCGCGGCCTGCGAACAGCTCGCCGAGCTCGACCTGCGGCCGGAGCTGCGCAAGGTCAGGGTGCCAGTGCTGGTGATGGTCGGCGAGCACGACGAAGCCACCCCGCTGCCGATGTCGCGCGAGCTGGCCGCCGGCCTGCCGGATGCGCGGCTCAAGATCATCCCGGGCTGCGCACACGTGCCGCAACTGCAATCGCCGCGGCTCTTCCTCGAGGCGATCGCGGACTTCCTCCCGGCCGCGAACTCCGTGCCGGTATGACGCGGCGCGCTGCCGAGAATTCGAGCAGATCACGCGTCTAATCCGTTCGACCTCGGCATTCACCCTGCCTAATCTTGCACCCTGCCTAATCTTGCTTTCAGCGGAGAGGCCGATGCGCGACATGCTGAGCTATTGCAACGGCGGCACCGAGCGTGGGCTGCCACAGGGCGCCATCCTGATCGAGGAGGGCGGCAAGACCGGGCGGCTGTATGTTCTGATCAAGGGACGGCTCGAGGTGCTGCGCGGCGACACCGTGGTCGCCGTGCTCGCCGAGCCCGGCGCGGTGGCGGGCGAAATGTCGCTGCTGCTCGACCAGCCGCACAGCGCGACGGTGCGCGCCGCGGTGGATTCGACGGTCTACGAATTCGCCGACGCGGCGTCGTTCCTCAACGACCAGCCGGCGGTGGCGCTGCAGATCGCGCGGCTGTTGGCGCAGCGGCTCAACGTGGCGACGACCTATCTCGCCGACCTCAAGACGCAATATGCCGGCCACGGCACCCATCTCGAAATGGTCGGCGATATCCTGCAATGCCTGATCAGCCTGCCGCCGCAGCAGGTTTCGCCAGGATCGGATCGGGACTCCGACGACAGGCTTTGAATCAGCTGCGTCCGCAGCATCATCAACACGCCATGAGAGGCGCGCCGAGGGACATCGGGCACGAGCCAAGCGGCGCGTGGCGGCGGCTCGCCGCCCAACGCGTTGTGGTCTGATCCGACGCAGGCCTTTGGCGCCCGACCGGCCTGGCACCGCCGTCAATCGCGCTCTGACCCATGATCTAGGAACAGATCCAGATGATCAGAACCGCCATCGGAAGCCCGGTCATCAGGGCGCCGACGATCATCAATGCGAATGCCAAAAGCAAATTTGTTTCGGTTTGAACCCCACGCTGTGACACCACATTACTCCATTGAGCCCCCGCGGGAATCGCCCGTCGCCCAATGATGAACAATAAAAAAGCACGGCTCGGACCCAGTCGCCGATTTTCCAAGGCGTGTCTTGGCCCGAACCAAGGCGATGCGAGGCTCTGCCTTTGTGGTTAAGAAAAGGTTAACGCCGGTCGCAGCCTGTCCGGTTTTGGCACCACTATCTCGTCGTCGTCGCTCTTCAGCTGCGCGCAGACACGCCGGGCTTTGAGAACAGCGGATCGGGAATCCGCCCCAACGATGTTAGCCAGGCCGGCGGATCGGAGACCGACGCCGCGGGCCGTTGCAAGGGCGCATCGAGGTCGATCCATTGCTGGTCGCCGGGCGCAAGCCAGAATGCCGCGCCGTCGTCGATGTCGAGCACGATATGCGTCGGCGGCCGGCCAGGCAGGCGGCCGGTGTTGAACACCCAGGTCGGGCCGAGCCGGTCGAACCAGGATCCGCCGGCAATGAAAGGCGACTGATGCACGTGGCCGGAGAACACCATCGACGGCCGGTGCCGCTCGATCCACTGCTTGAGCTCGGCATCGCCGAAGAAACGCCGGCCGCCCCAGCTGGTCGGCGAATTCGCGGGCGGCGCGTGATGCACCCAGATCCAGCGCTTCGCGTTATGGAATGACGCTTCGCGCAACTGCTGGTCGAGCCGTGCCTTGACCAGCGGGCCGTCCCACCATGGGCAGACCGAAAACAGCGTGTCGCCGATTTGCACGCTGTCGCCGTCGCAGGCGACACCGGGCGCCCTGACATCGCCGATCCAGCGCGCGATCTTCTCGCCCTCGGCATTGCGCGCGTCGAGGTCATGATTGCCGGAGCAGAACATGACGCGGGTCAGCCGGGCGAGCCGTGCCAGGTAGGCCTTGACCACCAGGATCTGGGCGCGGAAGTCGACGGCGGAGCCGAGGTCGAGCGCATCGCCGGCAAAGATCACGAGATCGAATTGCGCCCCCGCGCTGAGCAGCCAGTCGAACTGGGGCAACGAATAATGCAGATCCGCGACGACCAGACAGCGCATCGTTCGATATACCCGGCAGCCTTGTCGATAGAGCCTTGTCGATCAAAGCTCCGGCCAGCTCGCATCACACGAGCGCCGGGCAAGACGGGCAAGAACCATACCGGACGGTCGTCAAGCCTGTGTCGCGCAAGTTCCGCTCGATGGCTTCGCGGCCGGATGAGCGCGCGCGAGCGCCGCTTCAGAGCAATCTGATCGCAAGCCAGACCGCGAGCCAAAGCGCCAGCGCCAGACAGGCGACGCTGACGAGAAAGCCGGCGGCGAGCCGCGCCACGGCGTTGCGTGAAAGCGGGGACCGTCTGTTTCGGCGGGGGCCGGAGTGCTCAAACTGGGGCATGCGACCGCGAACGCCCAAACCCCAGACCACGATTTCCAGAACAAAAAGGCCCATCGTTCCCGTCCGCTCCACCTCGTCCACCTCGCCGGTCGCCGGCCATTCTGTCAGAAACGGCGCTTTTCCGTCTTTGCGCGAGCGCAAAATGGCGGTCATTTTATAATCTACCGGAACTTCGCTCCCGACTTGACCGAGCGCAAGGTCCCCGCCTGCAGTCCGGGCTAGAAATTGACCCAAAGGGTCCGCGTGTTCGGCCCTCGCGGTTCAGTTCGGGGAGCGGATGACGACATGAGGTCAGATCTCGCGGTCGGTTACGGCCAGGAGCGGTTGCCCAGATACACAAGCTATCCCACCGCTCCGCATTTCTCCGCCGCCATCGGTCCCAATACCTATGCCGAATGGCTGCAGGCCATACCGCCGCATGCCTCGGCCTCGCTCTATCTGCATGTGCCGTTCTGCCGCTCGATGTGCTGGTATTGCGGTTGCCATACCTCGGTTGCGCGCCGTGACGAACCGATCGCGCTGTACGAATCGGCGTTGCGCTGCGAGGTCGACCTGGTCGCCCGCCAGATCGGGCGGCGCATCAACGTCGAGCACATCCATTTCGGCGGCGGCACGCCGACCGTCATGGCGCCGGACTCCTTCACCGACCTGATCGGGTTGATCAGGCATTGCTTCTTCGTGGCGCCGACCGCGGAGATCGCGATCGAGATCGATCCGCGGACGCTGACGGCCGTGATGGTCGATGCGCTCGCGCTTGGCGGCGTCACCCGGGCGAGCCTCGGGGTGCAGAGCTTCGATCCCGTCATCCAGCGCGCCATCAACCGCGTGCAGAGCTTCGAGGAGACCGCAGCCGCGACCACGAATTTGCGCCGTGCCGGAATACGCGGCATCAATTTCGATCTGATCTACGGCTTGCCGCATCAGACCATTGCCTCGTGCCTCGACACCGTCCGTCGCTGCGTCGAACTGCGCCCGGATCGCTTCTCCGTGTTCGGCTACGCCCATGTGCCGACCTTCAAGAAGTATCAGCGCAAGATCGACGAGGCCTGGCTGCCCGACAGCAGTGAGCGCTACGAGCAGGCTTGCGCGATCGCGGACGCATTGCAGCAGGCGGGATATGTGCAGATCGGGCTCGACCATTTCGCGCTGCCCGATGATGCGATGGTCGCCGCGCAACGCGAGGGCCGGCTGCGGCGGAATTTCCAGGGCTATACGACCGACACCGGCAATGTGCTGTTGGGCTTCGGCGCCAGCGCCATCGGCCAACTGCCGCAGGGCTATGTGCAGAACGAGGTCCAGATCAGTGCCTATGAGGGAGAGGTTGGCGCCGGCCGGCTGGCCACGGTCAAGGGCTACGCCTTGAGCGCCGACGACCGGCTGCGTGCCGAGATCATCGAACGTATCATGTGCGATTTCGGCGTCGATCTCGACCCGATCTGCGTGCGGCATGGCGCTGAGGCGGAGGCCATGTTGACCGCATCGCCGCGCCTGAAGGACCTGATTTCCGACGGCGTGGTCGCGCTCGAGGGAACCTCGCTCGCGGTGGCCGATAATTCGCGCTTCCTGGTGCGCACGGTCGCCGCCGCCTTCGATGCGCATCTGGACACGTCGAAGCAGCTGCATAGCCGGGCCGTATAACCGGCAGCCCGTTGCGAAGCTTGCGCCGGGACAGACAGGCCGCCCGATCGGCGTTACCGTTCGATGTTCGAATGGAGACGCCGATGCCGTTCTCGTTTGACGACATGAGCGCAGCGCCCGGGTGGCGCGCGCGGCCGCCGCCTGAGCTTGGTTCTATTACTTGAGCATGATCTCCGCGCGAACGCGTCGCGTTCGTCGCGAGAGAGAACCGGCACCCACTTTTTTCCGGATCATGCTTTAAGCCCGGGCCATCGCGTGCGGGAACACCACTTCGATCAGGGTGCCGGAGCGGCCGCCGGTCCTGATGTGGAATTGCGCGCGGTTGGCTTCGACCAGCGCCTTGGTCAGCGACAGGTTGACGCCGGAGCCTTCGGTGGTCTGATCCGACGGCGGCTGGGTGCGGAACGGCTCCAGCGCGGCTGCGACCTCGTTGTCGTTGAGCCCGTGCCCGGTATCCCTGACCCGCAGCACCACCTCGCCGAAATCGGACAGCGCCGTCGAGACGATGACCTGCCCCGCGGGGTTGGCGAGGTGAATCGAGGTGCCGATCAGGTTGAGCGCGATCTGCCGCAGCGCGCGGCCATCGGCGACCACCGGCGGCAGCGCCTGCGCCAGCGAGGTGCGGATGATGATGCGCTCGCGATTGGCCTGCGGCTGCATCACCGTCACGCAGTTTTCCACCAGCTCGTTGAGGTTCTGGTTGGTGAAGGCGAGCTCGAGCTTGCCGGTCTCGATACGCGACAGCTCGGTGAGATCGTTGAGGACGGCGAGCACGCGCTCGCCGGAGGCACGAATGTCCTTCATGTAGTCGGCATAGCGTTCATTGCCGAGCGCGCCGAAGCGTTCCCCCATCATCACCTCGGCGAAGCCGATGATCGCATTCAGCGGGGTGCGGATCTCGTGGCTGATCCGCGCCAGCATGTCGGCCTTCGCGCCTGCGGCGCGATCGGCCAGCCGTCGCACCTGCTGCAGTTCGCTTTCGCCTTTTTTGCTCTGTGAGAGGTCGCGGAACACGGCGAAGAAATTCGGTCCGTCCGGCCGGGTCCGCCCCATGGTCATTGCCAGCGGAATAATGCCGCCCTTGGCGACGCGGCCAAGCACGTCGCGGCCGTGATCGAGCAAGCTGGCGACGCCGGCGCTCTTGATGCTCTCCAGATAGTCGAGCACCGCGCGCTGGCTCTCCGGGGCGAACAGATCGCTGAGATCGTGCTGCAGGAAATCCTCGCCGTCATAGCCGAACAAGGCTTCCGCGCTGCGATTGCAGGCGTGGATGTTGCCCTCGGCATCGAACATCACGATGCCCTCGGCCGTGGTGTCGAGAATCGCGGCCAGATCTTCGCTGTTTGCCTGGCCCGCGGCCAGCGCTGCCTCTTCTTCCTCCACAGGCTCCTGGTCGGTGCAGGCTTCCTCGGCAGGTTCCCGGGCTTCGGCTTCCTGGGCTTCGGCTTCCTGGTTGTCAGTTTCCTGGACCACAGCCGGTGCCGCGACGGGCGACGATGACGACTCGGTCGGCGAAAACATCAGGGCCAGTGCAGAAGCGCCGTCCCATGAAATCGTGAACAGCCGCGCCGCGATCGAAGAACCGGCCTCGGATGCGTCCAGGCTCGCTGAGATCCGCATCGGCATGCCGCCCTCAGAGGTGCTTGAGGATGAGGCGGGCCCGGGCTCGACATAAAGCGCATCGAGGCCGCCCGCTTCCTCCAGCGCATAAAGGCTGTCGTAGCCGAGCCGCTTGAGGAACGCGGCATTGGCATAGATCAACCGGTCGAGCCGGTAGATCAGGACGCCG
>NZ_JBAURI010000392.1:0-3569 GCF_049581145.1 Bradyrhizobium sp. | reverse complement strand
CGCATCGGCCTTGCCGCCTGCTTTGCGGATGTCGGCGACGACGTCTGCAGCCTGCTTGGCGCCGCTTCCGTAGTGGACGAGCACCAGCGCGCCCAGTCTGGCAAGCGCGAGCGCGCTGGCGCGGCCGATGCCGCGCGAGGCGCCGGTGACGAGAGCGGTCTTGCCCTTGAGATTGGTCATGGCGAAATTCCAGATATCCGAGAATGCGGGGGCGGAGTCAGCTGGCGGTCTTGCCGCCGTTGACGCGGATGATCTGGCCGGTGACGAAGGAGGCCTTGGCCGAGCCGAGGAACGTGATCGCATCGGCGATCTCTTCGGGCCTGGCGCCGCGCTTGAGCGGGACTGCGGCGTAGAACGCCGCCTTCTTGTCGGCTGTCCCGGTCAGGCGATCGAGCATCGCCGTGTCGGTCGGGCCGGGCGCCACCGCGTTGACGCGCACGCCGAAAGCAGCGGCTTCGAGCGCGGCAGACTTCGTCAGCCCTTCCACCGCGTGCTTGCTCGCGGTGTAAAGCGAGAGAGTGGCAGCACCACGCTCGCCCATGGTGGATGAGATATTGATGATGCTGCCCGCGCCCTGCGGCTGCATCACCCGCAGTTCGTGCTTCAGGCTGAGCAGCGTGCCAAGGACGTTGGTATCAAACATCCCGGCATAGCTCTCCGACGTCTGCGAGGTGAGCGGCCCGGGCCGGCCTTCGGTGCCCGCGTTGTTGACGGCCACATCGAGACGGCCAAAACGAGCGACCGTCCGATCGATCAACCGGCGAATATCGTCTTCGTGACGGACGTCGGCGGCGACGAATGCAGCCTCGGCCCCGAGGCCGCGCAACTCGGCTTCAAGCCTCTCGCCTTCGGCCTGGTGGCGGCCAGAAACGACAACCGCGGCGCCTTCCCGGGCGAAGGCCAGCGCGGCGGCGCGGCCGATTCCGGTGAGGGCGCCGGTAATGACGATGACGGGGGTACTCATGGCAACGTCCTTCCGCTCAAGCGCTTGCGCCGTCCTGCCGATGGAGTATGGCGGGGAGGAACGCCTGCTTGTCGGAGCGCTATTTGCGCTGCGCTGGCGCGTTTGAAAAAGACTTTGTAGGTTCTGGTCCATACCCGGGAGGCATGGAATGGAGCTCCGCCATCTTCGCTATTTTGTTGCGGTTGCCGAGGAAGGCAGCCTCACGGTCGCCGCCGGGAAGCGGCTCCATACGGCGCAACCCTCGCTCAGCCGCCAGATCAGGGATCTCGAATATGAAGTCGGCGTGCCCCTGCTGACCCGCAGCGTGCATGGCGTCGAACTGACCGCCGCCGGCCGCGCCTTCCTCGATCACGCGCGTCTTGCGCTCACGCAGGCCGAAGCCGCCGCGGAAGCCGCGAGGCGTGCCGCCCAGCCGGCCAAGCAGGTCTTTGCGGTGGGTTTTACCACGGGGCAGGAAGTCGACTGGCTGCCGCGCGCCACCAGCCTGCTGCGCGGCGAACTGGCCAATATCGAGATCCGGGTCTCGAGCGACCATTCGGCGACGCTTGCGAACGAGCTCGTGCAGGGCAAGCTCGACATCGCCTTTCTTCGCGCCGAACGGATCCCCGATATCGAGATCAGGGTGATTGCGAAGGAGCCGCTGCTCGTGATTTTGCCGAGCGACCACAGGCTCGCGCATCGCAAGACCGTTGACGTCAAGGATTTCGTCGGCGAGACCTATATCGGAGTCTCGAAAGTGCCGCGCGTGCTGCGCGGGATCATCGCCGATTACTTCACGCGCCGTAAGCTGGAAATAGTGCCGTCATTCGAGATCGACAATTATGCGATGGCGATTTCGCTTGTCGCCTCGACGCGCGGCGTCGCGCTGCTGCCTGCTTCGGCACGGCACTTCCTGCCCTGGTCCGTCGTCAGCCGGCCGCTCAAGGGTGAGGCTCCGACCGTCGATGTCGCGGTCGGCTATCACAAAGCCAACACGTCGCCGATCTTGCGGAGCTTCCTGTCCCGGATCGATAATCTCGTCGCGGCGTCATGACGAGGTGGCGGGCTTGGGCATCGCCGGCAGAAACGATCGGACGGCCTCAGCCGAGAGCCTCACGACGGATCCATCCGGTCAATCGATCGGCGGCGTCTCTGCGGTGGGTCAAGGCCCGCTGTGGCCGGCAGGCGGATGGCACCGCCGGTCCACCCCCAGCTGCGGAAATGCCCGGTGCGTTCCGGGACTCACGCTTCGTGCCATAAGGCGACATCACGGACCGGGGTTCGGATATCGTGGGCACAGCGAACCGAGGAGCCATTGAGTGACAACGCGGCCTGAACTTGATCTGATAAAAGACCTTCTGCTTCACGAATGGGACCCCATTGGGGTGTCCGATTGCGAAGGGGCCGAAGATGAATACGATCGCTATGCGCTCCGGGTCTTTAGGATGCTGGGAGAGGAGGCCGATGCGAATGCCATCGCGCGTTATCTCACCTCCCTCGTCACATCAAGTATGGGACTTCGAGGAAACCCGGAAAAGGATCGAGCCATCGCGGCCAAAGCCGTTGCGATCCACGCGAGCAAAGCGGCCGATTGACGTCGCCAGCGGGGTAGCGCACGGAAACTGTCTTTGGGTACTCACGCCTTCGCATGTCCCTTGGGGGGGCCAGAAGCAGCCATGCTAAATCTCCTCGACCCGTAGCGGTACAACTGTCTCCGCTGCGTGATTTCTTCCGGGCCAGTTGCCCCAAATGACTTTGGCGTCGAAACTCTTACCTCGGTATCTAACGTTAATCACATCGCCCACAACAGGCACAGCGCCCTGAAAATAGTTTTCATCGCGACTAAGATCTTTCTCAGTCACAAGCTCGCCTGACTTGAGAAGGATTCGTTTGACCCAATATGGCACGTTTCAAGTCTCTGCTCATGTACCCACAACAGCGACTATTAAGAGATGAAAATACGGAAGATACAAGGTCCGTTCCGGGTCAAGGACGGCTGTGGCCGGCACGCTGATGGCTCAGCCGGTGTACCCTCAGCTCCGGAATTGGCCGGTACGCACCGGCACTTACGCTTCGTGCCACGAGGAGACATTGCCAACCAGGCCGCACTCGTGGTCTCTTCAGTGCGTAACAGGTCAAATCGGCCCCCTTTGCGATTGAAACAGAAACATGCCAGGACCATCTACAAGCAACATGCGTCAGCTGCCCGACGTCTTCTCATTAAAGCGGCTGCTCCAATCCGTTGCGATCCTTGATGCAGTAATCTGCCCTGAGTGGCCGCATCGATACTACTCTTTCAACGCAAATTGGGCCACGGGAGAAATGATGGGCTCAATGCGGAATGGTCAAGGCGATGAGTTTTTCGCATTGTTCAATTCTCATGGCGCCTTCATCAAAGGTTTTGATCACGAGTCGATGAGCATCGCTAAAGTTGCCGAGTAAGCAGTTCTATCGCGATCTGCCTCACCAATTCGCGGCTTGTTGCGGTGAACCTGCGTTCTCGCCGGAATTCGTCACATTTTGCATATGGCGCCTTTCCGAAGCGCCTGCATGGTCCAGTGCAACAATTGCGCTGCCTGCATCCAGAGATAGCGATGGCTCGGCGTATCTGCTTGCAATACTTGAT
>NZ_JBAURI010000391.1:0-1796 GCF_049581145.1 Bradyrhizobium sp. | reverse complement strand
ATGCTGGCCTTCGGCGATCTGGAGCGCGTGCTTGAGCACGTCGGCGGCTTCGGCGAGCCGGTGCTGTTCCACCAGTACGCCGCTGAGTGAATTGAGTACGATGACAAGCTGACGCCAGTCACGCCTGTCTTCGGCGATTTTTCGGGCGCGATCGAGCGCGTTCGCCGCTTCACTCAGCCGGTTCAGCTCCTTGAGGGTCTGGGCGAGCACATTGAGCGAAACGACGAGGCTATATGTGTCCTGCAGTCGCTCGTTGACGCCGCAGATGCGCCGCTCAGCCTCGACCAGCGCGGGCAAATCGTTGAGCTCCACGAGCACCGAGACGAGCGTGGTCAACGCGAAGAGAAGGCTGCGTTCCTCGCCTGGCTCGTCGGCGATGTCGCAAGCGCGCCGCAACGCCCGCGCAGAATCCTCGAGAAGCCTCGATTCTTTGAACGCCATGCCCAGGGCGGTGAGCGAGATGACAAGGCTTTCCCGATTGTCGAGACGCTCCGCGATGTCGCACGCCCTGCTTAGAGCTTCGACGGCTTCCTCCGGGCGCCCGAGCTCCCGCAGCACCCCGCCCAACACGTTCAGTTTGATCGTAAGCTGGTTCAGATCCTTGAGCTCCTCGTAGGCCGCGCACAGCCGTTCGAGCGCCTCGGCCGCTTCAGGCAAGCGGTTCTGATCACGCAGCACCCCGGCAAGGTTGTTGAGCTGCGTTACGAGCTGCTGCTTATCACGTCGCTCCTCGGCTACCGCGCACGCGCGCTTGAGCGCCTCGGTCGCTTCGGGAAGGAGCCGCTGTTCGCGCAGAACGCCGACAAGGGTGTTGAGCACCATCGCCAGCTGCTGCTTGTCGCTCTGCTTCTCGGCGATCGCGCTCGCGCGCTCGAGCGTCGCGATCGCCGCGTGGGGCTGCCCATGGCGCAAGACGTTGCCCAGGGTGTTGAGCACGATCACAAGCTGGGCCTCATCGCCTTCCTGCTCGGCGATCGCGCTCGCGCGCTCGAGGGTGGCGATCGCCTGGCCGGGCTCGCCATATTGATCCAATACGCTGCCGAGCGTGTTGAGCACGATTACAAGCTGATGCCTATCATCCCGCTCTTCCGAGATCCTGGCGGCGCGCTCCAGCGCGGGGATCGCCTCTTCGGACCGCCCATCATCGTGCAACACGCTGCCAAGCGTGTTGAGCAGGATCACAAGCTGGCGCTGGTCGTCTCGTTTTTCGGCGACGGCGCACCCGCGTTCGAGCGCCTCGATCGCTTCTGGCAGGAGGCGCTGTTCGCGCAAAATGCCGACAAGGGTCCTGAACACGACCAGCTGCTGCTGCGTGTCGTCGCGCTCCTCGACGATCTTGGCGGCGTGTCTCAGCTTGGCGATCGCCTCGTTCGGCCGCCGCTCATGCTGCAACACCCTGCCAAGGGTGTTGAGCACGATCGCAAGCTGGGGCTGATCGTTTTCCCTCTCTGCGATCACGCACGCGCGCTCGAGCGTGGCAATCGCCTCGCCCGGCTCGCCGCGTCGATGCAACACGTTTCCGAGCGTGTTGAGCACCACCACGAGCTGATGCTTGTCTTCCCGCTCTTCGGCGATCCCGGCGGCGCGGCGCAGCGTGGCGATCGCGACCTCGGGCCGCCGGTCGTCGTCCAGCACGCTGCCGAGAGTGTTGAGCAGGATCACAAGCTGGCGCCAGTCGACGCGCTCTTCTGCGATCGCGCACGCGCGGTGGAGCGCCTCGACCGCTTCGGACAGGCGGCGTTGCTCGCGCAGCACCCTGACAAGAGTGTTGAGCACCACTACCTGCTGCTGCTTGT
>NZ_JBAURI010000390.1:0-24682 GCF_049581145.1 Bradyrhizobium sp. | reverse complement strand
GCCTATTACGACGAGATGCGCCTCATGCTGGCGCGCCAGATGGCCGCGCCCAATTCGCCACAATGGTTCAACACCGGTCTCCATTGGGCCTATGGCGTCGATGGGCCGAGCCAGGGCCACTATTACGTCGACTTCGAGACCGGCAAGCTGGTCAAGTCGAAGTCGGCCTACGAGCATCCCCAGCCGCACGCCTGCTTCATCCAGTCGGTCGCCGACGACCTCGTCAACGAGGGCGGCATCATGGACCTCTGGGTGCGCGAGGCGCGGCTGTTCAAATACGGCTCCGGCACCGGCTCGAACTTCTCGCGGCTGCGCGGCGAAGGCGAACGGCTGTCCGGCGGCGGCCGGTCCTCGGGCCTGATGAGCTTCCTCAAGATCGGCGACCGTGCGGCCGGCGCGATCAAGTCGGGCGGCACCACACGCCGCGCCGCCAAGATGGTGGTGGTCGACGCCGACCATCCGGATATCGAGACCTATATCGACTGGAAGGTGAAGGAGGAGCAGAAGGTCGCCGCTCTCGTCACCGGCTCCAAGATCAACCAGAAGCACCTCAAGGCCGTGATGAAGGCCTGCGTCAATTGCGAGGGTTCGGGCGACGACTGCTTCGATCCCGAGAAGAACCCGGCGCTCCGCCGCGAGATCAAGCTGGCGCGCCGCGCGCTGGTCGCCGACAGCACCATCAAGCGGGTGATCCAGTTCGCCAAGCAGGGCTACAAGGATATCCAGTTCGACACCTACGACACCGACTGGGATTCGGAAGCCTATCTCACCGTCTCCGGCCAGAACTCCAACAACTCGGTGTCGCTGAAGGACGACTTTCTGCGCGCGGTGGAGACCAATGGCGATTGGAATCTGATCGGGCGCACCACCAGGAAGGTGACCAAGACGCTGAAGGCGCGCGATCTCTGGGAAAAGATCGGCTACGCCGCCTGGGCCTCGGCCGATCCCGGCCTGCACTTCAACACCACCATGAACGACTGGCACACCTGCAAGGCGTCCGGCGACATCCGCGCCTCCAATCCGTGCTCGGAATACATGTTCCTGGACGACACCGCCTGCAATCTGGCGAGCACCAACCTGCTGACGTTCTACGACATCGCGACCAAGCGCTTCGACGTCGAGTCCTATGAGCATCTGTGCCGGCTCTGGACCCTGGTGCTCGAAATCTCCGTGCTGATGGCGCAGTTCCCGTCGAAGGCGATCGCCGAACTGTCCTACGAGTTCCGCACGCTGGGCTTGGGCTTTGCCAATATCGGCGGCCTGCTGATGACCATGGGCCTGCCCTACGACAGCAAGGAAGGCCGCGCGCTGTGCGGCGCGCTGACCGCGATCATGACCGGCATCGCCTACAAGACCTCGGCCGAAATGGCGGGCGAGCTCGGCGCCTTCCCCGGCCACAAGAAGAACGCGGCCCATATGCTGCGGGTGATCCGCAACCACCGCCGCGCCGCCCACGGCGAATCGCGGGGCTACGAGGCGCTGGCCGTCAATCCGATGCCGCTCGATCACGCCTGCTGCCCGCAGGCCGATCTCATCGCCCATGCCAAGCTCGCCTGGGACGACGCGCTCGCGCTCGGCGAGCAGCATGGCTATCGCAACGCGCAGGTCACCGTGGTGGCGCCGACCGGCACCATCGGCCTCGTCATGGATTGCGACACCACCGGCATCGAGCCCGATTTCGCGCTGGTGAAATACAAGAAGCTCGCCGGCGGCGGCCATTTCAAGATCATCAACCGCGCCGTCCCGGAGGCGCTGCGCGCGCTCGGCTATCGCGAGAGCGAGATCGCCGAGATCGACGCCTATGCGGTCGGCCACGGCTCGCTGTCCAACGCGCCCGGCGTCAACGTCTCGACCCTGAAGGCCAAGGGCTTCACCGACGAAGCCATTGCGAAGGTGGAGAAGCTGTTGCCGACCGCCTTCGACATCAAGTTCGCCTTCAACAAATGGACCTTTGGCGAGGACTTCATTCGCGACCAGCTCGGCATCGGCGCCGAGGCGATCGCCGCGCCGAATTTCGACCTGCTCACCGCGGTCGGCTTCACCAAGCGCGAGATCGAGGCGGCGAATGTCCACATCTGCGGCGCCATGACGGTGGAAGGCGCGCCGCATCTGAAGGCCGAGCACTATCCGGTGTTCGACTGCGCCAATCCCTGCGGCAAGGTCGGCAAGCGCTATCTGTCGGTGGAAAGCCACATCCGGATGATGGCGGCGTCGCAGCCCTTCATCTCGGGCGCGATCAGCAAAACCATCAACATGCCCAACGACGCCACGGTGGAGGACTGCAAGGCGGCCTACATGCTGTCCTGGAAGCTGGCGCTGAAGGCCAACGCGCTCTACCGCGACGGTTCGAAGCTGTCGCAGCCGCTGAACTCGCAGCTCATCTCGGACGATGACGAGGAGGACGACGCGCTGGAAGCGCTCTACGACAAGCCGATGGCCGCGCGCACCGCCCAGGTCTCGGAGAAGATCGTGGAAAAGCTGGTCGAGCGCATCGTCGTGATGCGCGAGCGCGAGAAGATGCCGGACCGCCGCAAGGGCTATACCCAGAAGGCGGTGGTCGGCGGCCACAAGGTGTATTTGCGCACCGGCGAATATGACGACGGCCGGCTCGGCGAGATCTTCATCGACATGCACAAGGAGGGCGCCGCCCTGCGTTCCTTCATCAACAATTTTGCCATCGCGGTCTCGCTCGGCCTGCAATACGGCGTGCCGCTGGAGGAATATGTCGACGCCTTCACCTTCACCCGCTTCGAGCCCGCAGGGCCCGTGCAGGGCAACGACTCCATCAAGTATGCGACCTCGATCCTCGACTATGTGTTCCGCGAGCTCGCGGTCAGCTACCAGAGCCGGTTCGACCTCGCCCATGTCGATCCGACCGAATCCGGTTTCGACGCGCTCGGCAAGGGCGTCGCCGAAGGCAAGGAACCGCAGGGCCAGACCGCGACGAAATACCTGTCGCGGGGGCTGACCCGCTCGCGCACCGACAATCTCGTGGTGATGCGGGGTAACCTACCCTCCCCTGCAGGGGGACGAGACGAGCGAAGCTCGCTCCCGGGGTCGGCGAGCGAAGCGAGCCGGGGTGGGGCTGAGAGCCGGGGCGGCACCAACGTCACCGCCCTCTCCTCCCACGGCCGCCTCGGTGACACCGTCGAAGGGGCCGTCGCGCTGAAGCAGGAAGCCAACCACGACCTGTCGCCGACCGAGAAGCTCGAAGCGCTGCAATGGAGCAAGGCCGGCGCCGCGGCGCAGGCAGCCCCATCTAAGGCCGAACGCCGCGCCGAAGCGAAAGCAAAAGGCTACGAAGGCGAGATGTGCTCGGAGTGCGGGAATTTCACGCTGGTGCGGAACGGCACCTGCATGAAGTGCGATACGTGCGGGTCGACGACGGGGTGTTCGTGAGGGTTCGCTGATCAGGTGCCCGGGCTTGCCCCCGGGCACACTGGAGCACGGAAGGGAGCTAGGCTCGGAGTCAAGAATGCCCGTCGTGTTCCGCCGCGGCGGCTTACGGTACTTCTTCTATTCGAACGAAGGCCAGCCGCCCGAACCGCCGCATATTCATGTCAAAGGCGGCGGTCGGGATGCAAAGGTCTGGCTCGAGCCGGAGGTATCGATAGCCGACAGTTACGGCTTCAACCCGCGCGAACTTTCGAATATTCTAAGTGCTGTCGCGGGGAACCGCGCCCGTTTTCTGAAAGCTTGGCATGACCGTTTCGGCAACTAGCGTCCATTTCGACGAGCATACTATGTGGGTTGATCTAACCGATGGGCGGAGCCTCCGTGTCCCCCTGGCATGGTTCCCGCGGTTGCTGCGCGCAACACCAGCCGAGCGCAAGCAGGTTGAGTTGAGCCGCAACGGCCTGCATTGGGAAAAACTTGATGAAGATATTTCTGTTGCTGGTTTGCTGGCTGGTCGTGGAGATATCACTAGAAACGCCGAGCCTGTTGCCACGAAGGCAGAACAGGTCACCCGAGATAAGCGACTATATGTGGAACGACGACCGGAAGGCGACTATGCAGTCCGGCGAGCTAATTCGCAACGGGCCAGCGACGTATTACCCACCCAGCGCATGGCCATCGAACGGGCTAAGGAACTCAGTCCGGGGACCACCCCTCACGTGGAGCGCGTCCGCCACAAATCCAAAAGCTGCCCCGACAAATGGCGCCGGTCCTAACCGCCTCTGCTAAGCCGCGAAACCCATCATCTTGGCCGGTTGCCTAGCCCAACTTTCTCAACTCGCGCGTCCAAACGACGATTTCCGAGAATTTTGAGCGAAAAACGCGAGTCAGATCAATGTGTGGATCTCCGGAATCGCGTGTAGACTAAGTATCTTTTGGCCCGTTGCGATCGGCGTAGCTTCGCCGGGTGGGACGATCAATCCCATTCTGGATCGTCGACATGACCGATGTCGCCCCCGCATTCCAGTCGCGGAACAGCCGGTTCGACGCCAACCCGCGATATCGGCGAGGGAAGTACCCCGTTGAAATCGTTGATGCTCTTGACTGTTCAAGCCGCGATGCTAACTTCGAGTGTATGGAAATTCGTCTCCTTCCCGAACAGGAAGCCCGGCTCGCGGCACGCGACGGTCGCGACGTCAACCAACTGGCCCAGGAGGCTATTGCCCGCCTTCTCGACGACGATGCCCGTTTCGCCGACGCGGTCAAGCGCGGCGTCGCGGCGGCAGACCGGGGCGAATTTGTCGCCTCTGAGGATGTTTGGTCGAACGTCGAGCGCATTTTGTAGTTCTGATGCTCGTTCGATGGACGACACTGGCATCCGACGACCTCGCTCGCTTAAATCGGCGCCGTTTGTTGTTGCCGTCCGGTTGTCTATATTTCCGGCAAGGTTCGCGAAGCCACCGACGGGGGTCGGGACGAGCCCACGGCGCGACGAGACGATGTCCGTCGCCCGAGAGCGGTTTGCCAAATGAGTGACGGATTGAACGAGGGAGTGGTCGGCGATACCGCGAAGCTGATGATGCATCGGCTGATCGTGCGGAGGCTCCGTCACGACCCGTCCCTCGTCGACAAGGCCAAAGTTGCTCATGCCCGCCAAGCGGCTCAGTTCGCCGATTGGCCGTTCGTGCGCAAATGGCAGGATCTGCTTGCGTTACCGGCCGGGGAGCTTGCCTCGAAGCTGATCAGCCGCGATCGGGAGATGGTCAGGCTGCGCAACTCCTCGCCATTCTACCTCGCCGAAGGGGTTCATTTCGGCGACTATGACATGAGGGTTCGGTTGCGAAGGGCTGCGAGACGGGTCGTCCAGCGCGGCGTGAGTGCGCAGAGCTTTTCTCTTGTGGCACCTTGATGTCCCAGGACAAGAAGCTACGCACCTTCGACGACCTGCTCAGGGTCGTCCGGGCCCTTGCTTACGAATTCAAGACTGACACGGTTTTCGTCGTCGGCAGCCAGGCGATTTTGGCTTCCATGCCCGACGCTCCGCAGGCGGCCAGAGTCGCCAGAAATAGATGCTTTCCCCCGGACTGCGCAGATTTGGGAAGTCGAGGAAGCCAAGCGTACTCGCGACGGCGTGCGTCCAATCGCATCGGAACACATCGACGGACTATTCGGGTCCGAGAGCCAATTCCACCGCACGCACGGTTTCTACATCGACGGGTCGATGACACGACGGCCAAGCTTCCGAAGGGATGGCAAGGCCGCGCGGTCAGGGTACGGACGGAGGTCGAAGGTCGGACCGTGACCGGTGTGGCTCCATCTGCCGTAGACCTCGTCGTATCCAAGATCGCTCGGCTAGACGACAGGGATAAAAGGTTCGTCGAGGCAATCCATGCGCAGCAACCGCTGGATCTTGAGCTGGTCGAACGCAAGATCGGCGAAACCGATCTGGGGGCCGCCGTCGCCGAAAGAGCGACCGCATACATTCGGAGCCTGAAGCGAGAAGAGAAGCTCCCGGGACCGAAGCCACCGTGGGCTTCGTCGGAAGAGAACGGCTAAGCCGACGTTTGCGGGCACGGCAGATTAACTTCCGCGCGAGAAAAGCGATCGTCTATTGGCAACTGCCCACGATCATTGCCCGCTAGCAGACTTCGCTGCGAGCGTAGCCCTTGATGGCCGGCATCTCGGCTGATCGCCAGTCGGCCCCATAGGTTGCCTCTGCCCAACGAATCACGGCGTCGATCCCATCCACAGGAAGGCTCGGGCAATCCGCAAAAATCTCCTGCGCCGGATAGCCAGCGCGCAAGTAGGCCAGGATGGTTTCGGCCGCGCCGAGGTGCCGCAGGCCTCCGCCCTGCCGGCGACCGTCAAAATCCGTTGGACACGCGCAGCGGCCCGTATTACATTTCGAGATCATCGTAATACGGAGCCGGATATGCCTCTTGCGGTGCAGACCGTGCGAGCCAAGCCCGAGCATCGCGACATCTTGAAGAAAGTCGCCCTGCTGCTGCGGCAGGACGACGTCGAGCCTGCCTTGCGGAGGTTTATCGACGATCCGCAGGCGCGACCGATCGGGCCTTTCCGGGATCAAGCGGCGGCCATCGCCTTCCTTCGCGACCGGCTGGTCGTCGAATTGCGTCCGCTGTCCGTATGGCTGTTCGGCAGCCGCGCGCGAGGGGATGCGCGCCCGGATAGCGACTTCGATCTGTTGGTGGTGCTGCCGGACGGGCTTCCGGCCGATGCCTATTCGCATTCGGCCGTCGCGGCGCCCGTGGTGGCTTGCGGACTGGCTTGCGACATCGTGCCCTGCTCTGTTTCGGACTTCGTGGCCGATCGTTCCAAGCCGGGATCTCTTGTCAGCGCCGCCGTTACGGAGGGACGGGAAATCTATCGCCGTCGCAAGCTGGAAGTCCAAGCGGGGTCTCAAGGGCTCGATACGTGAGCGACAAGGCCGAAACGTTCATCGTGCTTGCCCGACGGGATCTCGCGGCAGCCACCTCGCTTTCGAAGACCGACCCGGGGAACGCCGCCTTCCATCTCCAGCAGGCGGCCGAAAAGCTCGCGAAAGCGGTGCTCGAGATCGAGGGCATCCCAGGCGGCATCACGCATCAGATCGGTGCGCTTGCGGCGATGTTGCCGGCCGATCACATCTTTCGGCCGGATCTCGCTGCTTTCGATCGGTTCTCGAGCTACGCCACCCAGACAAGATACCCGCGTCCGGGCGGTGGTCTTCCGCAGGAACCGGATCGCAAAGTCCTCGCAGATGGCATCAGGGACGTTACCTCTCTGGTCGACGAGATCGATGATTACCGAGGAGAGAAAGGCTTGCCGAAGCCACGATCGTGAGGACCGACCGGTGGCAGCAATCATGCAAGACCAGCCGGACGACCGTCGCGTTGCACGGCTCCGGCTGGCGCGAAGGTGTCGACCTCATCCCGCAAAGCCATGTCGCGGCGGGCGGTCATGCTCAGCGCCAGTGGCGAAGGTGGAACCAGGCCGAACGCCGCGTATTCGCGACCGACGCGATCCCGTTGCGCCGTGAGCGCGGCGGCGTTCTGCTCGAATTTCACCCGCTGGCGGGCCTGATGCTCTTCCTCGTTGCCGCGCTCCAGCCGATCCCTGAGGTCCAGGAGCTGAAGAGCAATGCGCTTTCGCTCCTGCTCCATCGGCTGCTTTGCCTCCAGCGTCAGGGCGTTGACCGTGTCGAGCGCGTAGGCCTCCTTGCGAAGCGGCGCGATGGCCTTCTCGACGAGTTGGTGCAGCCGGGCAGCTGATGGCGGATAGTCGGGATCAACCCCCTCCACACGGCCCCGCGCGAGGTCGGCGCAAACGCTTTGCACCGCCCAGCATGGCAGATCGGCAAGCGTGGTGACGTAGGTTGCGACCTTGGCCTGCGGATCGGCAACACGCGCGTTGATCCAGCCCGACAGCATTGCGGCAATCGCCCGCGCCGCGCGCTCCTTCTCGGCAGTCGAACGATCGAGCGGCGACAATGTCCGCCGGATGCCGTCGATGCGAGCTGCCACCGCCTGGCGCAATTCGGGGGTAGGCAGTTGCCTGGCAACGGTCTGGCCGTCGACGCGCTCGACCGAGTTGAGGATGGCCGCCACGGCATTGGACAGCTTGCGGTCAATAGGCCCGAGTGGCTCGTAGGTCGACGTCGAAGCTGGCGCGAGGTGCTGTGTCATCGTGAATTCCCCAATTGTCGTGAAGTCTTGAATTGTCGAACAGGATGGATTCAAAGCCCTGCGCGCCGCCGCCATGGCGCGGCGGTGCCGCGGCAGGTTTCAGGGCGCTCGCGTCGTCGTCCCAGCACCCGGCATTCAGCCAGGTGGCGGGATGCTTCTGGAATTGCGTTTCGATCTGCAGGCAGGCGCCGGCATAGCGTTCGACGCCGGCCATCAGATCGGCGAACGCGACCTTGCCGGCCTTGCGCAGGGTTTCGAGCTTTCGCGCCGCCTGATGTTTTCCGACCTTGCAGGGATAGGCTGCCCAGAAGCGCTCGCGAAAGTCCTTGGGCCAATCATCGACTGAGCGAAGCGAAGGATTTTCTTGTCCTGTCCCTGTCTTGTCCTGTCCTGTCCCTTGGACCTCGTTACGTCGATCGTGACGTTCGTCACTACGTTCATCGTGACGTTCATCGTCACGTTCATCGTGACGTTGCTCGGTACGTTGCTCGTGACGTTTGTCACGACTGCGCGCCAGCACGGCCGCCTCGGTGCGCTGCGCTGGCTCCTGCGTTTGTCATCCGCTTCGATCGCCTTGGCGGACAATTCCGGATGATGAAGTCGCCCATCCGCGCATGCGACGAAGCCCGTCAGCGCGTCAGCGCGGACCGCTGCCCAGCCATCCAGGTCGCGGCCGTAGCCTGCGAGGTTGGCCAGCAGGCGGTCATCATTCGGAAGCGATGCCGCCGGCACCTGGTGCCAGGCTGCGCACCAGAGCAGGATCGCCGCCCGGAAGGCATCAGCGGAGGCGAGCACGGTCAATTCGCTATCCCGCAACCGCCCGACATCGAGCGGCATCCAGCCGAATTCCCGCAGATCACAATCAGGCGGGGTCGGCGGCTCCGGTCGGTTTGCTGTCTCGCTCATGCGACTGACGCGGCCTCCAGTCCGAGCTGCCGCCGCAGCGGCGCCGTCGGAACCTTCAGAAGGCGTCCCACACGGATGGTCGGGAAGTCGCCGCGGTTGGCCGCCTCATAGCTCGCGCCCCGGCAGAGGCCAAAACAGACGCGGCCCACATCGGGCACCGACGCGGTCGGCTTGGAAAGCAGCTCCTGCAGCTCTGGGTTCACGGGATCGCCTCGCTGTGATGGTTGGTTTGATCAGGCACGTTGTCGTGCCGGTTCATCCTTAGCCATGTCGTCTTGGGAAACCGTGCCGGCTGAAGCGGGATCTGTGGACGCGCTGTGGATGGCCGACGGTTCAGGCCCGTGAGCCCAGCGGCATGCCGCGTCGTGGCGGCGGGCTGAGCAGGAAAATCCTCATGACGTCTGGACGTTACTTCTGAAGGCTGCCACGCAATCTTGAAACACGACGAGACCCGTTTGAGAGCCGCAGGTGCCAGCAAGACGGTTCGATCCAAGCGCGGCGCGAAGGACGAGATCGACGCCAATCGTTTGACGGCATCCATTCTCGCTCCATTCGACAAAGCGGATTTTGAGCCCGGAATGACCGCTGACGATATCTCCGCTCGATTCGGGCCGAGCCGGGAGGCCGCCGAGAAACGCCTCAAGGAATTTGAGCGGATTTATCGACGGCGAAACGGTCTTCCCGGCCGCTGCCGCCTGGCATCATCGATTTTTTGCAGCCGCAAAGGCGCACGGGCTACCGGGTCACAAGTATCGCTGACGCAACCGTTGCGCCGCTGACCAGCGCCAAGCGCTACGAGGAAGAGGCGTGCCCGAACTGTCGCGAGTTCAAGATGGTGCGGATCGGACTGCGGATGCGTTGCGATGCCTGCTCGGCAACGACTGGAGAGGACTGATCTCGCGCGGCGCTTTCGAGGCGGGTTTTCGCTGACGCTGGACCGTTCGGAGAATGACTTTTGCTTGGTGAAGGCGAGGTGCCCCGCGTCAGACGACGTAAGTGTCAACAAGAACAGTCATGAACTTGACGGCCATTTCAGGGGAAAGCGAAATGATGATGCTCTTGTCTTTCGATAGCTGGCTGACGTGCCGCGATCCCGCTGTCGCACCGACAAATGCGCCCCATACCCGATCCCGGTGCGCATACGGGGTCCGGAAAGGACTGCGTCAACAGCATCATGCATAACGGTCTAGACAGCCGTCAGGCCGCCGTCGACCGGAAGGTCGATGCCGGCGACGTAGCTGCTTTGATCCGAAGCGAGGAACAGGGCGGCGGAAGCGATCTCTTCGGGGCGCGCCAGACGCGCCAGAGGCGTCATCGCCGTGATCTGCTTTCTGGCTTCGGCGGCGCCTTCCCTGGACGGGAACTGCTCGTCGAACATCGGCGTGTCGACCGGGCCCGGGCTCAGCACGTTGGTCCTGATCTTCCGATCCCTGAGTTCGTTGGTCCACGTCCGGGCGAACGACCGGAGCGCTGCCTTGGTGGCGCTGTAGGTGCTGCGGCCCGGAAAGCCTTTGTTCTTCCCGGCGGAAGCCACCAGGATGATGGAGGCGCCATCATTCAAGTGGGGCAGAGCCTTTTGAACGGTGAAATAAGTGCCGCGGGCGTTGGTGTTGAAGGTCTTGTCGAAATGCTCGGGCGTGGCGCCGGCGGTCATCGCTGTTTCGACGAAGGCCGCGCTCGCAAAAATCACGTCGATCTTGCCCTTCTTCGCGACGGTCTCGTAGAGGCGGTCGAGGTCATCGAGCCTCGAGATGTCGGTCTTTACGCCGGTGACGTTCTTGCCGATCTCCGCGACGGCCTTGTCGAGCTCGGCTTGGCGGCGACCGGCGATGAACACATAGGCGCCCTCTTCAACGAACCTTTTGGCAGTCGCGAGGCCGATGCCGCTGCTGCCTCCTGTGATGACGGCGATCCTGTTTTTCAATAAGGACATTTGTTCCTTCCGGGCCGTCAATGTTCGAACCCGGCGGCGCTACCGTTGTGAGCATCGAGGGGCCCCGTGTCGCGGCTTCGGCGCAGTTCCTCCTCGAGTTGTCCCACCTCCCGTTCCAAGCCTTCGATGCGATCGAGCGTGTAGTCAAAGCTGGTGTAATCCATCGCTTGCAACCAGGCGACGACGGCCGCGAGCGCGCGACGAAGTTTCCCCTGCTCTGAGACCAGACGGTTGGCTGTATCTGTCATCGGAATTGGCTCCTCAGATTAAATTTCGATGCATGTCGCGTACTGCCTTCACAGTTGCGACAAACCCCCGTCGACCGGAAGTTCGGCCCCGGTCGTGTAGGTCGCGTCGAACGCGAGGAAGAGGGCGGCCTTGGCGACTTCCTCCGACGTCCCGAAGCGCTTCATCGGATTGGCTTCGCGCATCTGCCCGGCAACCTGGGCGGCCACGTCTTTATCGGGAAACGCCTTGCCGATGATCGGCGTGTCGATGGGTCCGGGCGACACCGCGTTGACGCGAATCCCCCGAGGAAGCAGCTCGGCGGCGAACACCCGAGCGAGGGAGCGCAGCGCAGCCTTGGCCGCTCCATATGCGGCGAGGGCGGGCATTCCCTTGACGTTGGCGATCGAGGTCGTGAGGACGACAGCTCCTCCGCGATTGATCAGCGGCGCGAGCTTCTGGACTGCGAAAAACGGTCCCTTGGCGTTCAGGTTGAACATCTCGTCGTAGGTCGCCTCGGTCGCGGTCTCGAGAGGAGCGAAGAGGCCGAGTCCGGCGTTGACGAAGAGCAGGTCGAAGGTGCCGAATTCGGCCTTCACCCGAGACGCGAGGGCGTCGATATCCGTCAACGAGCGCGCGTCGCTCGAAACCACGAGGGCGGCCTTCCCGAGTTCTTTCTGCCCGAGTTCTTTCTGCCCGAGCTGTTTCTGCGCCGATTCCAGGCCGGCCTGCGAGCGACCCGTCACCAGAACGCGCGCGCCCCCGTCCATGAGCATCTTCGCCGTCGCGAGCCCCATGCCGCTCGTGCCGCCGATGATCACCGCCCGCTTCGCTTCGTACCGTTCCATGCGTGTTCTCCTTGCGACGCCAAGGCGCCTATTATTTTTAACTGTTTAGTATGATAATTAGGCACGGGACTGCGGTCAAGAAATTTATGAACTATTCATTTCACAATTCAGTGGACCCTTTAGACGTCCCTGTGGCTCCGCCATCGCCTGCTGATTTGGGTTACCTGGAATGGTTCAGCCGTGATCGGGCGCCCCGTCAGGACACCGCTCTCGCGTTGCTGCGGGTGGCGACGAATTTTTCTATGTCAATCCGACGGACTGTTTTGTTGTCGGCGGACCCGACGGCGACGCGGCTCTGACAGGCGAGAAATCGACGCCGGAGACCTTGACGACGGCCTGCCACGCGGCTTCCTGGCTGGCGCGATCGTGGAGGTGTGGGTGGCGCTGCGCCTCGATTGGGCCTGTGAACTTCCCTTGAGCCGAGGCGAAGAATTGCCCTGAGACGTCGGTTCCGAACTCCGACGCCTGGAGGTAACGGCGGGCCGCGGTCTCCGGCGTCTGATTCATGCCGGGAATGAGGTTCACGATGGGGATAAACAGATACTTCAGCGCCGGGCCAGCGTTTCGCACCACCTTGGTGTCGGTCGCCGCACCGGGCGAAACAGCGTACACGGCCATGCCGGAGGGCAGCCGGCGGGCCAGCGCCGCGGTCCACCAGGCGATGATGAGCTTCGCATCGGCATACGCCCGGTTGGGCACGTACTTTACGTTCGGCCCGTTGCGAAGCAGAGCTTCAACAGCGGCGGTCTGGTTACCCCGGTAGTACTTGGCCGCGAAGGCTGGCACGTCGGTGTAGCTGAACAGGGGTACGCCCCCTCGGGCAGGTTCCGCACCGGCGATGACGATCCGTGCGTTCGGGCTCAGCAGGTCGGCGCGGAGCAGCCCGACAGTCAGTTGATGATGGCCGATCAGCGGGGCCTGAGAAGCCTCGACGCCGGCCGCAGTGATCACGCGCGCCTTGCCAGGGACCATGCCGGCATTGAGCAGCAGGAAATCGATCGGCCGGCCTCGCTGCACCAGCGCGGCGAGCGCGGACTGAACGCTGGACGGCGTGTCCAACTCCAGCTCCAGCGGCGTAAAGACCTGTCTTTTGGTCTCGGCGGCGAGCTGAGCGGCCGTCTCCTGGATCCGGGCCAGACTGCGCCCGGTGACGATGATCTCGCGCCAACCCTCTCCGGCAAGAATGCGGGCTGCCGCATGACCGAGCCCGGAGGTGGCGCCGGTGGCGAGGGCGATCGAATGTTCCATGGGCGGCTCCGTCGTGAGGGAAAGGTCGGACGAGCCCCCCGCGAGGTAGGGACCGCCTTGTTATTTTTGAACTAATCAATTATATATTTGCGCAGAGGTCGCGGTCAAGGAATTTCAAACTAAATGTTTCATAATTCTGAGAGGTCTCGTGGACGCCCACGTAGCTTCGACGAGAGGGACGCGCTGGAAAAGGCGACCCGGGTGTTCCGGTCGAAAGGCTACGACGGAGTGACGATCGACGATCTCGTCGTAGGCATGGGTGTGGGACGGCCAAGCCTGTATTCCGTCTTCGGGGACAAGCGGACGATATTCTTGCGCGTCCTTAAGGCATATGCGGAGGCAAAGGGCGCTCGCGCTGCGAAGGCGCTCTTCTCGCCGCCGACTCTTCGCGACGCGCTCGCCGGCTTCTTGAGGCACGCCGTAGAAAGTGCGACCGAGGAAGGATCAGCCCCGGGGTGTCTTCTGGTCTGCGTTGCGCCGCTCGTGGACGACGCTGAGGTCAGGCAGTTCCTGAAGGACGCGGTAGCTGCCGGATTGGCGCTCGTGGAACGGCGTTTCTACGACGGGATCAGCGCGGGAGAAATTCCGTCTGACTTTCCTGTAGCGGTGCGCGCGAGCCAGCTGCTCGACCTTGGCCGCGGTCTGACCATGCGTGCGCAGATGGGCGCCTCGCGCAAGGAGCTGCTCAAAGACGCCGAAGAAGCGGCCGACTTGGTGCTTCTGCCCCGGCGTGGAAATGCGGCGCCGGATCGTTGATGCGCGAGGCGTGAAGGTCGAAGCGAGCCAACTTGCGCTGGCGCCGCCACTCGGTCCACGAGAGCAATCGTCGCAGACGACGTACGAACCAGTTTCCGATCTCGAGTAGATCAGCGCGGACCAAATTCGGTAGAATTGGTGAAAATCAACGCTCCGATCGCGACCACAACTGGTGCACGGCCCCTTATGCGACTCTTCAATGACTGAATCTATTTTGATTTGCGGGACTTTTTCGAAGTAGCCAAGCGGGGCTTGGCTCCGGGCACCCGCATGTCGCTTCCCTCATGCGGCTACTTGCGATGTGCCGACCTGTCCCGGCAGGCCGGATCAGGCGGAAGAGTGGTGCGGAGTGCTGGGGCAATCGCGAGGTCAGAAGATAGGAACATCTGCGCAGACTCGGGAAATCGCCCGGATTCTACTTGTTTCAAGCGTGAATCCAGTTACAATAGGAATACCTCAGATCTATAGGAATAGAGCATGGCTGCGGTCACGGTATCGGCAAACCTGGATGAACGGGACGCCCAGAAGGTGCGGGTTCTCGCCGCAAGAGAGCATCGCTCGGTTTCAGGTTTCGTGGCCAATGCAGTCGTTGTGTTCGCCGATTTTCCCAAGGATCTGCGGGATTCGCTGCTGGAATTGCGAGTCGATGAAGGTCAGGCCGCATTTCGATCGCTGGTGCGGGATATCGCGGCAATGGTCGCACGCAAGAAGTTCGATCTGGCTTCCCAGCGATTGGCCGCACAGAACCGGCTGCCGACGCTCGCCGAAGATGCAACTGATCAGGACATCCTGGATCAAGCTTCCAGCATTATTCGGACGCCGTGACGGGCGAAGGCGGCGTCGCGGACAGCGACAGGGAAGTCCTGCGCGTAAGCCTCGACGTCAATATCTGGATCGCCCATCTGCTTGCGTTGCAACACGGCCGCAAGGGAGCGGCAACCGAGCTCGTCGGCATCGTCCGTGACATGACGAGCGCGGCTGGCCCGATTCAGTTGGTCATGTCCTGGGAGATGATCGCCACGCTCGAGGACGTCCTCGGCCGACTGCAGTTCGACGCTCAATCCATTTCGGATTTCACCTCCAGCCTGATCCTGCTCATGAAAAGCGGCCCCGAAGCTTTCGATCCGCACCTTCTTCCGGAGAGCGGAAGGCAGCTGGCGATGAAAGACGACGAGGACGCCGCCGTGCTGGCGTCGGCCATTGCTGCACGCGTCGATCTCTTGGTGACAAACAATCTCGAAGACTTCGTGATCAAGGAATCCGAACGGATCAAGACGCGCGGGATCACTCTCGGCCACCAGCCCGCGAAACAGCTCGCTGCGCTGATTTACGAGAGGAATGACGGCGTCGGCATTGTCGTCGCCCATCCAATCGATGCGCTGACATGGCTGACACAGGGTCTTCGGCCGTCGCCAAAGAACGTGAGAAGCCTGGGTGCCCGCTCCTCGCCCAAACCTTGACGTCCGTTGCAGCCGAAGGCGCAGTCCTATTGCTGCGACAGTCCGCTTTGCGCCAGCTCGCGCCGGCTCTCCGGCACGCCGCGGTCCAAAATCGGAAACGAGATGAACGCCACGCCATGCGACCGGCAGAGGTCGGCCTCCTGCTGCAGGGCGAGTTCATGCCTCTCGTGAGGCTCCAGCAGGCTGATCACGAGGTCGACCCCTGCGGCCTTCCAGCCGCCGATCTCATCATCCAGCCAGTCACCGGCACGCGGCCGGGCGGCGATCGCCAGCCGGCCGCTCGCACCAAAGTCAGTCCGCCAAAGTCAATCCAGTGCAATCGCGACATCAACTAGACCCCGCTGGTCGCTCCAGCCAAAATGCCCGTGGTCAAGCGCGACGCGACCATTGCATCCGAGCCCGCATCTCCCCAACATTCCATCAGATCGATCCTGGAGGGGCCACAATGATCACCGAGGAACACTATGCGGCCGTGGCGGATTGCCCGCCGGACCTGGCCTTTGCCAGGCTCGAGAGGAAATTTCGCGACCAGCTCCACGCCAACCTGGACGAGTGCCAGAATAACCAGGCGCTGGATTACTACATCATCGAATACATCAACCACACCCTGGCTGCCGCCGAGGCGCTCGGGTTGGACTTCCTGGATCTCTTCAGTGCTCCGGATGAGGACGACACCTCGAACCTCAGAGCCACTTACAATGCCTTCCGCAGGAGCGTGGACTGCTACACCGTTCGCGTCCACATCCGAAATGTCCGCGCCGGGCCGTCGACATCGCTCCCCTTCGACGAAAACGACAAAGGACATATCCGGGCCTACCTCATCAAGATCAAGGAGACCGTCGAGGCGTCGGCCCTGGAGACGGCCAGGAAAGAGGCGCTTGTGAACCGCGTCAACGGCTTCCTTGCCAAGGTCGATCGGAACCGCACCTCGATGCAGCGCTTCCAGGATTTCATGATGTCGATGGCCAGGACCACATCCGAGGCGACCGAGCAGCTCGAGCCAGCCTGGAAATGGGTGCCCCCCATCGCCGCCATTGTCGGCGCACGCCATGACGCGGAGAACGCCAAGCTCCCGCCTCCCCGCAAGCGAACCGAACCGCCGAAGCCGAAACCTCAGCCGGCCGGCAAACGCAACGGCGCGCGGTGGGACATCGACGACGACATTCCGTTCTAGAGTTTGTGATCGACGGCGGTGCTGGAGACCGATGTCTTGAAGCCGAAACCGGTCGCGCTCGGCGTCAAGGTCGACAAGGCAGCCACGACGTCAAGGCAATCTCCAAAGCCAAGGCAATCTCAAGCAACGGCTCCAAGGTTCAAATCGAGTTGCATTTCCGGATCGGCTCTCATGCCCACTATGATCAATCGGTACGGCTGAGCCGGAAATTGTCCTCGCCGCGCACTGCCAGGTCCTCCTCTCAGAAGTCGCCTTCTCGCAGGCCGCGTGGCAGGCAGAGCTTGCGCGGTCTTCTGCGCCCGATGCGTCCCTGGCGCGCCGGGCGCTGGGCGGGTCGCAGGTTGGCCGCGACACCGACATCAATTCGGATGGTTTGCGTCGCAGCCGCCCTCCTGGCGGCATTCGCGCTGACGAACCTCGTCTATCACGTCATCCGCAAGCCGACCGAGCTGTTGTTTTTCGTCGGCAACGCGCTCGACAAGGAACCGGCCGAGACGTGGCGGCGGTACGGACCGCTGTTTCGCAAATACTCCACCAGCACGATCACGCCCGAGCTGTTGGCCGCGCTGGCGCAGGTCGAAAGCACCGGCAATCCGGTGGAGCGCACCTACTGGCGCTGGCGGCTGGCCTTGAATCCGTTCGCGGTGTACCAGCCCGCCTCGAGCGCGGTCGGCCTGTACCAGATGACCGATCCGGCCTACGCCGAAGCGAAACGCTCCTGCATCATCAAGAACGCTGTCGTGAACAGCGGCTGCTGGTTCAACAGCCTCTACATCCGCGTGGTGCCGAGCCATGCCATCGAGCTCGCGTCGATCTACCTCGACCGCAATGTCGCGGCGGTTCTGGCCCGCGCGCCGGACGCGACCCCAAGCCTGCAGCAGAAGCAGGATCTCGCCGCCTTCATCCATCTCTGCGGCGCAGGCCCCGCCTCCGCCTTCGCGCACCGTGGTTTTCAGATGATGACCGGCGAGCGCTGCGGCGATCACCTCGTCGCGGCCTACGTCGCCCGGGTCAATGCGCTGAAGCGGCAGTTTCAGAGCCTTGCCGCCGATGGTGAGTAGGCCGAACGCGCGGCGAGCATAGCGCCGGCTGGGCGAACCAGATCCGGGGCTGCTGCTGACAAAGCGCGGCGTCGCGGCGGCAGACCGGGGCGAATTCTTGCCCCGCAAACGAGACGCCGGCGCCGCCTTGATGGCGGCCCCGCCGTCTCGCCGCTGCTGCTCACAGAGCCAAGGCAGCGTGAAAACGCTTCTTCAATCGTTCGAAAGTTATGGTCCGAAGCGATGCCAACCGCGCGGCGAGCGACGAGATCCTTCGTGCGCGAACATCCGATCAAGGCGCCGTTAAGCATGCGAACCTCTGTCCAGCCCGTGCGCGCGTCAATCTTGCCGATGGTGATGGGAATCGTTGCCGCATTGGTTTGCAACGGCTTTCCGCGCGCATGTGCGGGAGAAAACGCATCGCTGCCGAAACCGCTCGAATCGGCGGATGTGCATCGCGTGCTGGTGATCCCGGTCAACCTCCGCGGGAGGGCCCCTGTGATCGTGGACCGCGCGCAGATCATGCAGGCGCTTTACGGCGCCAGGGATTCTGTCGCCTCCCGCTACAGGAGCCAGTCCTACGGACAGCTGGAATTTGCCGGGTCGGACCATGACATCGTCGATCCGCTCACGCTCTCGGAGCCCTCGGATTTCTGCGACGGCGGACTCGGGCAGCTGGCCGCCAATGCGCAGCAGGAGCTGCAGCGCGAGGGAATCTCAACTCTGCCCTACCAACACCAGTTGTTTGTCATCCCCAAGGATGCGCCGTGCTGGTGGACCGGACTGGGCGACATCGGCGGCAACCGGGTCTGGGTGAAAGCCACCACGGCGAAAGCGCTCCAGCACGAGCTGGGCCACAATCTCGGCATGAACCACGCCATGCGCTGGCGGAACGCCGACGGTGACGACTCCGACTTCATGGGCACCGGCGGCACCGGTCTGAATGCGCCCCATGTCGTCGAGATGGGATGGCTCAAAAACTATCCGGGCAAGGTGGTCGAACTCACGGCGGCCGCCGATGTGACGCTGGAAACGCTGGAGGCCGATCCTCGACAATCGGCTCTGCCGAAGGTGGTGATCGTGCGTCCGGCTCCCGGCGCAAACGTCTACTACCTGTCGTACCGGGCTTCCAGCCCGACCAGTCCGCTATCCGACGAATTCACCCGCGGCGTGAATATCCACATCGTGGACCAGACCCGTCACACCGGTGGCCTGACCTACTTCGTGACCAGCCTGTCCGATGGCGCGGCCTATAGCGACGGCCCGATGATCGTGCAGCAACTGATGCATCGTGGGGGAGACCGCGTCAGCTTGCGCATCAGCTTCACCGGCAAAGATCAGGCCGAGCCGGCCGGGCCGCCGCCGGCCCCACCCGGCACCGTGCAGTCCCTCGCCTCCGGGAAATGCCTCGACCTTCCCAAAGGGCAGTCGGCCGACGGCACGCGCGCCATTCAATACGACTGCCATGGCGGTCCAAACCAGGAATGGAAGATCGAATCCGCAGGTGATGCCGGTTACCGGATCATCAGTCGCATGACCGGCAAGTGCATCGGAACGGATGCAGCGAGCGCCGCACCCGGCGGCCATGTCGTGGAATCGCCGTGCGGCGGATCATCGCTTCAGCTCTGGACGATCGAGGGCACCCGCAATCGATCCATTCTCCACAATGTCGCCGACCGGCTTTGCCTGGACGTGCCGGGGGGATCGCTGGCCAACGGCGCCCAGCCGATTGTATGGACCTGCAACGGCGGGACCAACCAGACCTGGCGCTATGCGCACCTCGACACGCCCTGAACTCTGGAGCCACCGGTCCGGAAACGGGTGCCGCACAAGCCGTCAGCGAATCCGATCTCGTCGCATCCGTCTCTGGACCGCTCACGGCGCCACCTTTGCATTGGTGGATCCGCCGCTGTCGAGGGCGCGACGCACGGTCCCATCGGTCTTGGCGTCCTGCAGGAAATGCGTCGCCCACGCGCCGGCCGCGGCGTGACCCTTCGGCACCACCACGACAACGCCGGTTGATTGGACAACCTCGTCCAAAACCCTGGTGCCGGGCAGCCGACGTGACAGGGCTTCCACCGCCTCCGTGCCCATGGCGAGCGCATCGAGCCCGCCATTGCCGATCAGCTCCGCTGCAGCCTCCGGCTTCGCGAATGTCGTGACGGTCGCGCGCTTCAATGACCTGGCGACCGTGCGCGAGGTCGATGTCCCCTCGATGCAGCCGACACGGATTCCGCTGCGGTCGACGTCCGCGACCGAGTGGATGTCGGAGCCGGCACGCACCAGATATTTGCTGGTATAGGCCACGTAGGCCGGACCATGGTCGACGAACTGTTCGCGCCGGGCCTCGAACGGCATGAAGGAGATATCCCATGCGTCCTTGCTGCCGGCGGATGCGATATCGTCCGAACTGAGGTACTCGACGAGTTGCAGCGGAACGTGCAGCTTGTCGGCAGCCGCCTTGGCGAGTTCGACGGTCACCCCCTGGGGCTTGCCGGTCGCCGGATCGCGCGTCGCCCAGAACGCCGAGGCGGCGGGGCCGACCGCGATGGCCACGCGCAGCGTCCCGGACGGAGCGATCTCGCGCACGCCTTCCGTGTTTGCCGCGAGCGCGCCGCTCATAAGCGCGCCGGTCACAAGCACCGAGCCCACTGCCACAGCCAACCAGCCAAGTCGTCGCATAGTCGCTCCTCCGGAGCTTGAAACCATATACTTCCCATCTGCGCGCCCAACACAAGGTCCGTCGGGCGGATTGGAGCCGAAGGCGTAATCCGCCATCCATCCACACGACAGACGATACGACCTCGACGCGAATTTGCAAATCGCGGTCAACGTCATTCGCCGATGGTAAAGAGGCGGTTACGCCTGTGGCTCCAACCCGCCCTACGCGCTGCGCCCTCGATGCCAACAGCTTGATCAGCCCCATCGGGCCGAATGACTGCAGCGTAATCCGACGCGCCTGTCCAGGGAAGCCGCCTCTTGATAGCTCGGCCGACGATTACCAACTTGCGCAGGCCACTCCATCCGAGCCAAACTCCCCGTCATGAAAAAAATTGGTTTTCTCTCCTTCGGGCACTGGTCGCCGCAATCGCAGACGCGGTCCGCGGCCGACACGCTGCTGCAATCCATCGAGCTCGCGGTCGCGGCCGAACAGCTGGGCGCCGACGGCGCCTATTTCCGGGTCCACCACTTCGCCCGCCAGCTCGCCTCGCCGTTTCCACTGCTGGCGGCGGTCGGCGCCAGGACCAGCCGGATCGAGATCGGCACCGCTGTCATCGACATGCGCTACGAGAATCCGCTCTACATGATCGAGGATTCGGGCGCGGCCGATCTGATCGCGGGCGGCCGGTTGCAGCTCGGCATCAGCCGCGGTTCGCCCGAACAGGTGATCGATGGCTGGCGCTATTTCGGCTATCAGCCCGCCGAAGGCGAGAGCGATGCCGACCTGGGGCGGCGTCATGCCGAGGTTTTTCTCGACCTGTTGCGCGGCGAAGGTTTTGCGCAGCCGAATCCGCGGCCGATGTTTCCAAATCCGCCGGGACTGCTGCGGCTCGAACCGCTTTCGGCAGGATTGCGCGAGCGGATCTGGTGGGGTGCCGGCTCCAATGCCACGGCGGTCTGGGCGGCCAGGCTCGGCATGAACCTGCAGAGCTCGACGCTGAAGAACGACGAGACCGGTGAGCCCTTCCATGTGCAGCAGGCCGCCCAGATCCGGGCCTATCGCGCGGCCTGGAAGGAAGCCGGCCACGCCCGCGAGCCGCGGGTCTCGGTCAGCCGCAGCGTGTTCGCGCTGATGGACGATCGCGACCGCGCCTATTTCGGACGCGGCGGCGAGGACGAAGACCAGGTCGGCTTCATCGACGCGAACACGCGGGCGATCTTCGGTCGCAGTTATGCCGCCGAGCCCGATGTGCTGATCGCGCAGCTCAGGCAGGACGAGGCCATCGCCGAGGCCGACACCCTACTGCTGACGGTGCCCAACCAATTAGGCGTTGCCTACAACGCTCATGTCATCGAAGCTATTCTATCGCACATCGCGCCCGCGCTCGGCTGGCGCTGACAGCGACGGGCCGCCCTGCGTCTTGATGAAGGCGAGCTGGCTGCTCGCTTCGGCCTATCGCAGTCCCGTGCCGTGGCAGCGTTGGCACTTCACCACCTTGTCGCCCTTCTTGAGCAGGCCCTTGCCTTCGCAATTCTTGCACTTGGTCTTCTTCTTGACGTTCGGGCCTTTTTCGTTGGCCATAATGGTCTCCAGGGTGAGGTTCGCCCGCTGGATTGCGACCGAATGCGAAAGCCGAGCCAGGGACCGGGTCAACGCGGCCGCTCCAGCCGCAGGCCGCCGATCGTAGCGCAGACGTCGCGCGCCGTCCTGTCAATTCAGCGAGTTCAGCCTTCGCGGCGCCGCAGGGCGGGTGCGGCGAGCACCGCGTCGTGCCGCACCACGGCGTCCAGCAACACCTGCGTGCGATCATTGGCGGAAACGATCGCCGTCACCAGGTTCTGCATGACGTCGCGTGGCAGGCCCCGCCCCCCGGCAAGCAAAGCTTCGAACAGGCGCTTCTGTTCTTCCAGCTTGTCGATGATCTCGATAATGGTCCTGGGTTGGTTCATCAGTTGGACAAGCCGCTACCAAATGCCGAGATGGGCCCCTGTTTGAAGCCAAAATGATTAAGAATGGTTGAAGCAGCCCGCAAAAACCGGGGGTTTCCGGTAGGCCGATCCGCCACCTCTCGCCGGGGCCGATCTCTTGCGAAAATCATGGGGGCGAGAATCACAACGCCGCCCAAGCGAGAATATGATCGCTCGGCGGCGTTGGTCAGTCACCGAAGACACTCAAATCCTCCTCGGAGGATTGCAGACTGCATGACGTTTCCGGCCACCGCCACTCAATGTCCGCCTCGCGGCTCATTTCTCGCCATGGACCGGGAAAAGTTTTTTCGCGCGTAGCTGGATCGACGCAACGCAACCAACCAGTGTCGGCAGGACGGCGCCGGCGCGTCGCTGCTGCGGCCTAGTCTTGACGCACCTGCCCTGCACGCCAACCGGGGCGGCGGCCGGCTTCGACAGCGGCTCTGCAGCCCGCGGGCTACCGCTGCCGCTGCGCCAGATAGAAGCCCGACAGCACGATGATCAGTCCCGCCGCCTGCAGCATGGTCGGCGCCTCGCCGAGCAGCAGCCAGCCGACCAGCAGGGTCAACGCCGGCACGATCGCCGGGAAGACCGCGGCGCGGGCGACGCCGAGACGCTGGATCGAAAACGCGAACAGATACATCGCCGCGGGGCCGGCCAGGATTCCCTGCGCCACCGCCTGCAGTGCATTCTCGCCCACGCCGATCGCCGCCACGCGGGCAAGCCCGCCCGTTGCGGCATAGATCGGCAGCAGCGACAACGACAGCACATTGATGACTGCCGCAGCAGGGAAGGCGGAGACGCGCCAGGAGCGCAGCAGCGTGCCGAAGCCTGCGAACATCAATCCGGTCAGGACGAAGATCAGATCGCCCTGCACGCCCGTGAGCCCGATATGGCCGATCGACTCGGCCCCGATCACGGCGAGGCCGCCGACGATGACGATCGCCCCCGCCAGTCGCGAGGGCGAAATCCGCTCCCGCAGCAGCACTGCCGCGAAGAACAGGCCGCCCAGCGTCGCACAGGACGGCTGGATGATGCTGCCGTGCCCCAAGGGCACGAACAGGAAGCCGGCATAGCTGATGAGCGACATGACCGGTCCGCCCAGCACCATCAGCGCGAGCCCGCGGCCCCAACCGATGCCGCAGAGATCGCCGAGCCCGGCGCGAACGACGATCGGCAGGAACGCCAGCCCCGACCACAGGAAGCGGTGCATCAGGAGATCCGGCGGCGCGAAGCCCACCTTCAGCCCGTGCCGCGTCGCCACGAAGCCGAGCGCCCAGAACAGCGCCGCGCCGACGCCACAGGCGACCCCGAGCAGGGCTGGTCTGGTATCCGATTGGCGGATCAGGGCACCGGCGCCGCCGGTCGGCTGGTTCATCGTGGACGCTTACGTCAGGCCATACCGCGCTTCAACCCACGGCCCCGCAGGGCTGACGAGCGCCTCGGGCTTCGCAAGGTGCGGCGGGCTGCCGGTCTGGCTAATTTTCCGTCAAATTTGATGATCATTCGCCGCGGTTCTGCGAAACGCCGAGCTAAGGCGCGGCGGCTATACGATCCCAACGCGACGCCTTGAACGCGATTTTTGGGCGCGATTTAACGTGAGGATCCATCGATGTTCAGATGCCTGTTGATTGCCGCGGCCATGCTGGTCTCGGCCGAGATGACGCTGGTGCACGCCCATGAGGCGGAGTCCGCCCCGCTACCCGCCAAATCAGACCCGTTCGCGGTGCCGGTCCGCATCGCCATGGTCGACAACCATCCGATGCTGGTCGATCTCAAGGGCATGACGCTGTATTATTTCGATCGCGACGACAGCGGCACCAAATCGACCTGCGACGGCAAATGCACCGAGAGCTGGACGCCGGTCGCAGCCTCCGCCAATGCCCAGGCCATTGACGATTTCATCCTGATCACCCGCAGCGACGGCAGCAAGATGTGGGCCTTCCGGCACCGCCCGCTCTACAGCTCCCGCGCCGACCAGGCCCCCGGCGACACCAACGGCGCCGAGGATCCGTCCAACCTCTGGCACATCGCCCGGCCGCAGTAAGCGCGGCTCGCCCGCGAGGATGGCCGCTTGGCTGACGATACGATATGGGTCGAACTGACCGACGGCCGGACACTTGGCGTTGCACTCGCCTGGTTTCCGCGGCTGCTTCGTGCAACGCCGGCGGAGCGTGCCGAGGTCGCGATCAGCCGGGTCGAGCTGCATTGGGAAACGATCGATGAAGATATTTCGATCGTCGGCCTGTTGGCCGGGCGCAGCGACGTGACGCGATCCACGGAGCATGCGGCCGAGTACAGCGATTTCGAGATTCGAATCATATCAGTCTCCTCCGAACCTCCTCCTGAGCCCCGAGCGCCGAAAGGGGCTCAGGATGATGC
>NZ_JBAURI010000389.1:0-2899 GCF_049581145.1 Bradyrhizobium sp. | reverse complement strand
AGGTGAGGCGTGCCTCCGGCGTCAAGGCGCGGCGCCTGCTCGGCTGGAGCCCGCGCGACAACGAGGAAATCATCGTGGCGACCGCCGAGAGCCTGATCCGGCTCGGGCTGGTGAAGCCGTAGTGCCGGCCAGCTCCTCGCAATCCTTGACGCACTGGACTTTTACTTGAATCGACGGCCGGTTCTTGCTTTGAAAACAACTCGTTCATCGCGGCTGATGCGATGGGCCTTTACGGTCTCGTGTGGGGTGGAGTGCTGATGGCCGCTGACGACAGGATTCTCGCCGCTGCCCAGCTCATCGCCACCAGCCGGCGCAACCGCACGCCGCTCAGAGCGCTGCCGGCCGCTATTGCGCCGCGGGATGAAGCGGAGGGCTATCGCATCCAGCGCGCCGTGCATGATCTGCTGCTGCCGTCGGTGGGGCCGCTGACAGGTTACAAGATCGGCTGCACCAGCCAGGTGATGCAGCAATATCTTGCCATCCCGCATCCGTGCGGCGGCGGTGTGTTCGCGAACGTCGTGCACGACTCCGGGGCCACTCTGCGTGCCCGCGACTACGTCCGCGTCGGCGTCGAATGCGAAATCGCGGTGCGGCTGGCGCACGACCTCGCCGCGGCGCAGGCGCCGTTCACGACGGAGCAGGTCGGTGCGGCGATCGAGGCCTATCTGCCGGCGATCGAGATCGTCGACGAGCGCTACGCCGGTTGGGAGACGATGGGCGCGCCGACCTTGATCGCCGACGACTTCTTCGCTGCCGGCTGCGTATTGGGGGCGCCACTGGCGCGGGCGTCCGCGCCCGATCTGCTGGATGTGGTCGGCCGCGCGCGGATCAACGGCGCCGAGGTCGGCAGCGGCACCGGTGCCGACGTGCTCGGCCACCCCCATCACGCGCTGGCCTGGCTCGCCGATCATCTGGCGCAGGAAGGGAAGGGCCTGCACGCCGGCCAGCTGGTGCTGACCGGCAGTCTGGTCAAGACGATCTGGCTGTCGCCCGGCGATCGTGTCAGGATGGAGCTGTCGGGACTGGGTACGGTCGAGGCGACGTTTGTGTGAATGAGCGCCGAAGAATATGATGAGCAGATTTGCCGGTGCCAGTCAGGTCGTGGAAGCGAGACTCACCGCGATCCTGAAATTGATCGAAGAGCACATGAAGGCGGATTGCCTGATGTATGACGGCCCGATGCTGTCCGGCGCCGAGGATTTCATCCGGAATGCGGTCGAGGACCTCGGCAATCTCCCCGACAAGAAACGCAAGCTGGTCTTCATCCTGGAGACCGATGGCGGCTATGCCGAAGTGGTGCGGCGAATCTCCGATGCGCTTCGGCACCACTATCGGGTGGTGGATTTCCTGGTCCCGAGTCATGCAATGTCGGCCGGCACCATCCTGGTGATGTCCGGCGATGCCATCCATATGGACTACCATTCGGTGCTCGGCCCGATCGACCCGCAGGTCGAGAACCAGGATGGCAATTCGATTCCCGCGCTAGGCTATCTCGTCCGGTACGAAGAGCTGCTCGACAAGGCCAATAGCGGCACCATTTCGACCGCGGAAATGGGCATCCTGTTGAACTTCGACCAGGGCAATCTCTATTCCTATCAGCAGGCGCGGGACCTCGCCGTCGCGCTGTTGGAGGAATGGCTGGTCAAGTACAAGTTCAAGGACTGGCGCAAGACCGAAACCACCAAGACCAACGTCACCTTGCAGATGAAGCGGGATCGCGCCAAGCAGATCGGCCAGAAGCTGAACGACGTGAAACGCTGGAACTCGCACGGCCTCGGCATCAGCATGGAGCGGCTGCGCCGGGAGCTCAATCTGAAGATCGATGATTTCGGCGAGGATCCCGAACTGCACCAGCATGTCCGGCGTTATCACACGCTGCTCAAGGACTATATGGGCGCCAACAGCCATCACAGCGTCATCCATACCCGCGAAGGCTACGAACCGTTGAGGATGAACACATGAAGCAAGCGATCACGGCGCTGGACGAAGCGGCGCTGCTGGCCAAAAACCCGCAGGTCGACCGCGACCTGCTGCGCGACAACGTCCGCAAGATCGCCGAGGCGAAGAAGGTTTTGGGCAAGGGGCGATCCGAAAAACCGGTGGTGCCGCCTTATGGCGGCCGGCGCATGATTTCCGATCAGGCCGGCAAGGCGAAGACGCGGTTCGGGGCGCGGAGGCCGTAGCAGGGGGGTGTGGGTTCGCCGGTTATTCGGGTCACCAATCAGGACAAGGATTCGATCGCTCCCTCTATCCGCTCTTGTGACCGGCCGCGTCGGCAAATTCTCGATCGATCGTCTGGTCCGATGCCTGGACCGACTGGACTCCAAGGTCGACCTCGTCGTGCGCCACAAGCCGCGCGGTGCCGCTTCGCGGGCGGTTGCTGCGTAAGCTCGACGGTGTTCGCCGTTATCCGTTCAGGGAAACCCTTGATGAACGGATTGACGGTAGCGAGGCCGCCGCGCTGCTCGGCGCGGACGAAGATGTTCGTATCCAGAGCCGTGCTCAATTCGAACCGACTCCTTCGGCAGATCGGCGAGCGGTGGATGGTTTGTCAGGAACGAGGTTCGAGGGATGGTTACACGTTACGGGGTCTAAAGACCCCGTAACGTAGCGTAACCACGTAATCCCGCCCAACCGGCACCGTCACGTAACCAGAACCGTGACCGTAACCACACGACCGGGAGTTCTGACTATCTGCGATTCATCGCCGACCACGTCCTTGAAAGGGATCGCGGAAGGCGAGAGGCCGAGTCAGAGCCGGGCGTTCCTTTCGGACTCGAGCGGTGATTGAAACAGGCCGCGTCGAAATCCGCGGCGCTGATCTCGACGTCGATGAAATGCCGCTGTCCATTGGCGCTTTCGGCCGGTTCCATTCGATTTGAGCGCAACCATTGCGGAT
>NZ_JBAURI010000388.1:0-2080 GCF_049581145.1 Bradyrhizobium sp. | reverse complement strand
CGTCCGGCCGGCGCGTCGTAGAACACACAGGCCTGGCCCGGCGAGACGCCCTCCTCGCCCGCGACGAGTTCGACCTCGTAACGGCCGGCCGCGCCGCGCAGCCAGGCCGGCTGCGGCGGCCGGGTCGATCGCACGCGGACGAAAATCTCGAGTCCCTTGCTCAAGACATCGTCGAGCGCGCCGTCGCCGATCCAGTTGACGTCGCGCAGCACGATGCGATCCATCCGCAGCGCCTCGCGCGGACCGACCACGACGCGGTGGCTCGCAGCATCGAGCCGCACGACATAGAGCGGCTTGCCGGAGGCAATCCCGAGCCCCTTGCGCTGCCCGACGGTGAAGTGCGCGATGCCATGATGCTGTCCGAGGACGTGGCCCTCGAGGTCGACGATATCGCCGGCCTCCATGGCGTTCGGCCGCAGTCGGCCGATGATGTCGGTATAGCGCCCGGTCGGCACGAAGCAGATGTCCTGGCTGTCGTGCTTGTCGGCGACCGTCAGCCCGAAGCGCCGTGCCAGTTCGCGCACCTGCGGCTTGGTCATGTCGCCGAGCGGAAAGCGCAAATGCTGCAGCTGCGCGCGCGTGGTCGCAAACAGGAAATAGCTCTGGTCGCGTTCGGCATCCGCCGCGCAAACCAGCGCGCGCGAGCCGTCGGCAAGACGGCGCGAGGCGACATAGTGGCCGGTGGCGAGCACCTCGGCGCCAAGGTCGCGCGCGGTCTTCAGCAGATCGCGGAACTTGATGGCGCGGTTGCACTCGATGCAAGGCACCGGGGTCTCGCCCGATGCGTAGCTTGCGGCGAAGGTATCGATCACCGATTCCCGGAAGCGGTCTTCATAGTCCAGCACGTAATGCGGAATCCCGATCCGCTCGGCGACGTCCCGCGCGTCGTGGATATCCTGGCCGGCGCAGCAGGCGCCCTTGCGATGAGTGGCCGCGCCGTGATCGTAGAGCTGCAGCGTAATGCCGACGACATCGTAGCCTTCCGACTTCAACAGCGCAGCCGTCGTCGAGGAGTCGACGCCGCCCGACATGGCGACGACGACCCTGGTGTCCTGCGGACGGCCTTCCAGTTCGAGACTGTTGAGCATGTTTTCGAGTCACCGGTACGATCGCAGACGCGATGTTCGCCGCGATCAGAAAGCCGTTTTGCGTCCAGGGCCTGTTGCAACTGTTATCAGAAGGCCCCCTGACCGGTTCCGACGGCAATGCGGGCCAGACAGCGCACGAGCGGGAAGCTGCACTCTAATATAGGCCGCCTTCGCCTCACGCAATCATGAGGGCCGGCCTTTTACGGACCAAAACGGCAAATCTTGCCGACAGGCAGAAACGGCACTCATCGGGGGGCGGGGCAATTTTCGGCAGATCACGCAACACATTGATAAAACTAGATATTTATCGCACCCGAGGCTGGCCCGCCGCTTGCTACGGAAAGGGTGAGTTTCATCCCAAGAGGCCGCCCGTGTTGAGTGTGACGTCAGATACCGCCGCAGGCGCGTCCTATTCCAGCGCGCCGTCCCCCAAGCCGGTTTTGCCGGATCCCGCCCAAAGCAACGCCAACAGCTTTGCCGCGCTGGTCGACAGCAATACACCGGCCGATCTTGGAAGCCTGCTGCCGCCCGCCCCGGAGCCGGCCGCGCCGCAGCCTGCCGCCAACAACTGGGCGGCATCGAGCAATGCGCAGCCCGCCAGCAACCAAGCTCCGAACCAGAGCCAGTCCCCGCCCCAGTCACAGTCACAGTCACAGTCTGCTAACAACCAGACCAATCCGGGCGCGCCTGCCGGCGGACAGGCCAGCGACAACGGCTCCGGCGCGAACTCGAACGGCAACGCCAATGCGGCCCAGCAGGGCAGCACCAAGTCGTCAAGCACGAAGCCAAGTGACGGTAAATCGACGAACAAGAGTTCGGACGGTTCCACGACAACAACGGCAGCGACCACCGATTCCAGCGCCGCGGCGGCGCAAAGCGCAGCGGCGGTGACGGTACAAAACGCGATTGCGACCGCCATCGCGGTTCCGACCACGCCGGTCAACGTTCCGACGGCGCCGCCACCCACCGGCGGTTCGGCCGGGCCGCTTGCC
>NZ_JBAURI010000387.1:0-9437 GCF_049581145.1 Bradyrhizobium sp. | reverse complement strand
GCTCGGTACGGTGCGCTTCGAGGACTGGCTGGCCGGGCTTCGCAAGTGAGGCCGCCAACTTAACGATCAACCAAACACATCTAAACTCTTCCGGATCAGGTCACTGACGGGGAGCTCGCTGCCCGCTGCCTGGATCGCATCCCGACGCGAGGATTCCTTCATGAGTAAACCTGTCTTGCGCGGCGCTTCGTGGCACCAGCCAGTTGCGCCTGAGGTGCGTCCCGACACGCCGGCGTTCGCCGAACCGCGCCCTGCCGATGTGGAGATGGCACGCGTGCTCGGGACCACGCCATTTATCATGGCTTTAGACCCTTCCGGAGGCGGGATCGCGCATTGGAAACATGGGCCTCTACACGAGGTCGTCGAGCCCATGAGCCATCACGTCATTATGACTTACAACGGCTCGATGCAGCGCATGGAGCGGCGGTCGGGAAGATCGGTTGCGGTCGGTACGTTTCGCCCAGGGGTCGTGACGATCATTCCGGAGCGATCAAGTTCTCGATGGGACATTCCAAAACCTGTCGATGTCGTTCAGCTCTATCTTCCTCACACGACGCTCAAGCGCGTTGCCGACGAAGCCGATATCGCCAAACCAATCGATCTCCTGGAGCGAACGGCTCATCCAGACCCGGTTACATCCCGATTACTTCTGAGCACCGCGGATGTTCTGGGAGGCAATGAGGCCCTTGATACGCTATTCAGGCATCAGCTGACAGACCTCCTGGCGACGCGCATCCTTGCTGCGCACACCGGCTCGCCAGGCGCGTTCCAGCCGATCATGGGTGGGCTTTCGCCGAAGGTCCTGCATCGTGCCATCGAACGCTTGCGCACGGACAGCGATGCCGACGTCTCTCTCGCCGCGCTGGCTTCAGATGCAGGACTGTCGCGCTTCCACTTTTGCCGCTCCTTCAAGGAGAGCACCGGACTATCGCCTCATGCCTGGCTGCGCCAACACCGGCTCGAGCAGGCCATGAACATGCTGCGCGACACGGACGCATCGATCGTCTCGGTGGCCGCGGCACTTGGTTATGCCTCTCAGACCGCCTTTGCTGCGGCGTTCAGGCGGTTGACCGGCGAGACGCCAAGCGATTGGCGACGGTGCAGGCGGTAGCAGCAATCGCTCTCGAAACATCTCAATCGCTCTGGGGCGCCGGCTCATCTGCTTAGGTAAGTGATCATCGCACCCACGCCAACGAAATGGAGACGAAGAATGGCCTGGAACAATCCTGCCAGCCGGCTTGCAAACACCTCGCGGCGAAAAATACTTGCGACCAGCTTCATGTCCGCGATGTCGCTGACCGTTCGCTCGACTTCGGCCGCTGGCAAAGAAACAATGATATTCGCCGATCCGGCTCTAACGGGCGATCCCTCGACGTCTGTGACGACGGAAGACGGTGTGCATATCTTCTACAAGGACTGGGGTCCGAAGTCTGCGCAGGTGATCTTCTTTCATCACGGCTGGCCGTTGAGTTCCGACGACTGGGAGAGCCAGATGCTCTTCTTCGTCGAAAAGGGTTATCGTGTGGTGGCCCATGATCGCCGTGGTCACGGCCGCTCGAGCCACGTCAGCGATGGCCACGACATGGACCACTACGCAGACGACGCGGCGACGGTCGTCGAGCATCTCAGCCTTCGCAACGCTATTCATGTCGGCCATTCCACTGGGGGTGGCGAGGCCGCGCGCTATGTTGCGCGATACGGCGAGGATCGCGCGGCAAAGCTGGTCTTGATCGGCGCCGTGCCACCGCTGATGTTGAAAACGGACGCCAATCCAAATGGCTTGCCCATCGCAGTGTTCGATAGCCTACGCAGGCAGCTCGCCGCCAACAGATCGCAGTTCTATCTCGATTTCGCGGGCGGCCCGTTCTATGGCTACAACCGCCCCGGTGCGGAAGTGTCACAGGGTGTGATCTGGAATTGGTGGCGGCAAGCCATGACGGGCAGCGCCAAGGCCCACTACGACTGCATCAAGGCATTCTCGGAGACTGATTTCAGCGAAGATCTCAAGAAAATCGCTGTGCCGACGCTCGTCCTGCACGGCGATGACGATCAGATCGTGCCTGTCGCCGACTCCGCGCCTCTGGCGGCGAAGCTGCTGAAAAATAGCATGCTTAAAATCTACGAGAGGCTGCCGCACGGCATGTGCACGACCCATGCCGACCTCGTCAACGCCGAGTTGCTCTCGTTCATCGCGGCCTAGCGTCTTCCGGTTCTCTTGCGTCGGAAAAGCTCAACAGGAGTAGATCACATGCGACTTGTCATCATAGGCGCCGGCTTCGCCGGCATGTATGCCGCCGCCCGCCTACGCGACATCAATGGCGCTTCACCTGAAGAACTCGAAATCGCGCTTGTCGCGCCAGAGCCGGCGCTGGTTGTTCGCCCACGACTATACGAGCCGAAGCCGGAGACCCTGACTGCGCCTCTAGTGGACGTCCTCAAAGCTATTGATGTCGTCTACGTGCAAGGCAGCGCAGAGACAGTCAACACCAAATCTCGCATGGTGGAAATCTTCAGTGCAAAAGGTGCGAAGAAGAACCTCTCCTACGATCGGCTGGTCAGCACAATTGCTCCCGACATGGGCGCAGGTCCCCGGCTCCTCATCGAGGACGCGCTGAACAAACTCGGCGTGGAAACTCGACTCGGCGCGGGCGTCGCTGCGCTCGACAAGTCCGGTGTCACGCTCTCCGACGGCGAACGCATCGAAGCCGAGACGGTGATCTGGGCCGCGGGCATTCGCGCTGCGCCGTTGACTGCGCAGATTCCGGCCGAGCGCGACAATTTCGGCCGGCTACTGGTTGACCGCGACTTGCGGGTGCCGGGGGTAGCGGGCGTTTTCGCTACCGGCGATGCCGCTCGTGCGGCATGCGACGATCTCGGCAATTATGCGCCGATGTCGTGCCAGCACGCCACGCGGATGGGCGCCTTTGCCGGCCACAATGCCGCCGCCGAGCTGTTGGGCGTTCCGGCCAAACCTTACCACCAGAAGGCCTACGTCACCTGTCTCGATCTTGGCGAAGCCGGCGCGCTGTTCATGCGCGGTTGGAAGCGCAAAGTGGAGATGGTCGGCGACGTCGCCAAGAAGACGAAGCAAGAGATCAACACCGTCTGGATCTATCGGCCGCGCGCCGAGCGCGCCGCTGCGCTGGCGTCGGCCGATCCGGAGCGTGTCACCGATCTCTGAACACCCCACCAGCGTTGACCGCGCTTCCCGCTCGGGAAGGTAGTCCAGCCAGGATCGAGCACCAGGATCGAACGCAGGAGTTTTCGCAGATGAATGAGATGATCCACAGCACGCAGCAGGAGACAGACATGAGCCTAGATATTGCCGCGCACACCGTTAGATCGAAACCTGACGAATTGGTTCCTTCGCGTTACGCGCTGAAGGTCGGCGAGATTGACGTGCTGGTGGTCAGCGACGGGGTACTGCCGCTGCCCACCAAGATGTTAGGACACAACGCCGACCCGGCCATCCGGGCGGCTTGGCTGAATGACATGTTCCTGCCGCCGGACGCGTTCGACTGGGCGCTGAACGCGGTCGTTGTGCGTAGCGGCGGTCGGACCATCCTCATCGACGCCGGACTAGGGGGCGACCCGGACTTGCACTTGCCGCGGGCCGGCCAGTTGATCAAGCGTCTCGACGCCGCAGGCGTGGATCTTGCGTCCGTGACTGACGTGGTGCTGACCCACATGCACATGGATCACATCGGCGGGCTGCTCGTCGACGGGGTGAAGGACCGGCTGCGCCCGGACCTGCTGATCCACGTGGCGGCCGCCGAGGTTAAATTCTGGGAGTCGCCCGATTTCTCCCACACCGCCATGCCGGCAGGATTTCCGGACGCCCTTCGGTCGGCCGCCAAGCGGTTCACGAAAGAATACCACAACCACTTGCGGCGATTCGATGAGGAGCACGAGGTGGCGCCAGGCGTTATCGTCCGCCGCATCGGTGGCCACACGCCCGGCCACAGTGTGGTCCGCCTGACGTCCGGCGACGATGCGCTGACCTTCGCCGGGGACGCCGTATTTGCGGTCGGGTTTGAACACCCCGACTGGCACAACGGCTTCGAACACGATCCCGAAGAGGCAGCTCGCGTACGGGTGCAACTTTTACGGAAACTTGCCGAGACCGGCGAGATGCTGGTGGCTACTCATATGCCGTTCCCGTCCGTCGGCCGGGTCGCGGTTGGTGGCGATGCCTTCCGCTTTGTACCGGTTTTCTGGGACTACTGACCGCGTGTTGGATTGGAGCCGTACCGGGGCGCGTGCTCGCGGCGTGGGCAAGCGCACGCCTTGGTTCAAACCTCGCAAACGCCGGGCCGCCGAAAGCCAAAGCGTATTGCACCAACCAACACACCAACTCCCAATTCAACCAGAGGCATGGCCGCACTCCGGCCGAACACGAGAATCGAACATGACGAATGAAAAGGTCGTCGTCATCACGGGCGGCAGTTCAGGTATCGGACGGGCAGCGGCGCTGCGCTTCGCCAAACAGGGTTACCGAGTGCTCATCACCGGCCGCCGTGCGGGCCTGATCGAAGAAACCGCGTCTCAACATGCAAATATCGCGGGGACGATGGCGGACGCGGCCTCCGCCGAAGATGCCAAGCGAACGATCGCCAAGGCAATTGATGAATGGGGCCGGCTCGATGCGCTCGTCAATAATGCGGCCGCCGGCGCGATCCTTTCGCTGGCCGATGCACCCGCCGATAGCATCACGGATATTTCCTCAGTCAATATACTCGGTCCGAGTCTGCTCGCGTCGGCCGCGCTTCCTCATCTCAAGGCCACTCGCGGCACCATCGTCAACGTCTCCAGCACGTTTGGGCATAAACCGGCCGCCGGACTGTCTCACTACGCAGCCAGCAAGGCCGCCGTGGAGCATTTGACGCGCTGCTGGGCGCTGGAGTTGGCGCCATTCGGCGTCCGGGTGAACGCGGTGGCTCCAGGTCCGACGGAAACAAGCGCACTGACCGGCATGATGGGATTGTCGGCCGAACAGGCCGCGGTGGTCGAAAGACAGGAACGGGCAAGCATACCGCTCGGCCGGCGCGGCGTTCCCGACGAAATCGCCGAATGGATCGTGCAGCTTGCAGGTCCCGCGTCAGCGTGGATGACGGGCCAAGTGATCGCGATCGATGGCGGCTTGGGACTGGCTTGATTGCTATTCACGCTAGACTTACCAAACAAGTCGACCGTTAATGGGCCGCTCGATGGCGGCGCAAAGTGAAGTTCCACGAAACCGAGCGGGTGATCGATTGACTGGTGGGCCCGGCAGGACTCGAACCTGCAACCAGACCGTTATGAGCGGCCGGCTCTAACCATTGAGCTACAGGCCCCGCCGCAAGCCGGGGGCCTGGCGGTGCCGGCACCGTTTACAGGGCAGGGCGCGATCCGGCAATGCCGCCGTACGGCTTGGGTGCGGCTCGAGCGCACTTGGGTTAATCCACCGATACGCCGGCGAATTCGACCACCTTGCGCCATTTTTCGGTTTCATCCGCGATCAGCCTGCCGAATTCGGCCGGCGTCATCGGCTTCGGGATGCCGCCGACGGCTGCGAGGCGCGCGACCAGCTTGGGATCCTTCAGCGCCTCGCCGACCGCCTTGTTCAGGGCAACGACGACGTCCGGTGGCGTCCCCTTGGGTGCTGAGATGCCGTAGAAGCCGACCGATTCGAATCCCGGCACGGTCTCTGCGATCGCGGGCACGTCGGGTACCCCAGGCCAGCGCTGGGGCGAGGTGACGCCGAGCGCGCGCACGGTGCCGGCGCGCGACTGTTCCAGCGCCGAGGGCAGATTGTCGAAGATCAACTGCACCTTGTTGGAAATGATGTCGGGAAAAGCGATTGCCGAGCCTCGATAGGGCACGTGCAGCATGTCGCATTTGGTCATCGCCTTGAACAGTTCCGCCGACATGTGCACCGAGGTGCCGTTGCCCGACGAGGCATAGGAGATCTTGCCCGGGTTGGCCTTGCAGTAGTCGATGAACTCCTGAACGGTCTTCACCGGCATGGCGTTGGAGACCACCAGCATGTTGGTCAGTTGCATGATGCTTGCCACTGGTGCGGTATCGCGGATGAAATCGTAGGTGAGATGCTTGTAGAGCGAGGTCGAGATCGCGTTGTTGGGCGCGACGAACAACAGCGTATAGCCGTCCGGCGGCGAATTGATCGCGGTGGCGGCGGCGATATTGCCGCCGGAGCCGGCGCGATTTTCCACCACGAACTGCTGGCCGAAATGCTCCGACAGCCACTGGCTCATGATGCGCGCCACGATGTCGACCGGGCCGCCGGCGGCGAACCCGATCAGCCAGCGCACCGGATGGTCCGGATAGCTGCCGGCCGAGGCGGGAATCGGTTTCCCGGCCAGCGCGGTTAGCGAGACGAGGCCGAAAAGAGCCGCACGCAGCAACCCAACCATGATGGGATCCCCCCTGTCATCTTATTGTCTTTGCCGTCAGCCCATGCTTCCACAAATCGGGGAGCTTGCCTATCGGCGCAACCTCGTCACCGAAGATCGAGGGCGACGAATCATTCCTGGGCGGGTGAAGCACCAACCCGCAATCTCGGGAGTCCGGGTCTGGTCCTTCGGACCATCCCGGAACGACCGCTACGCAGTCATTGCTTCACCAGCGAACACGCCGGATCAGGGGGCCCGAATGCGGCGTCACCGGGAATTGTCGCCAGGATCTTGTAGTAGTCCCATGGATATCTGCTTTCTTCCGGCGACTTGACCTGGACCAGCATCAGATCGTGCACCATCAGATTGTCCTGGCGCAGCCTGCCGTTGCGGGCAAAGAAATCCTCGATCGGCGTCTCACGCATCTTCGCCGCGACCTTGAGCGGGTCGTCGGTGCCGATCGCCTTGATCGCCTCGAGATAGTGCATGACGGACGAATAGACGCCGGCCTGCCACATCGTCGGCATCCGGTTCATCTTGGCGAAATAGCGTTTCGACCATTCGCGGGTCTTGTCGTCCATGTCCCAGTAGAACGACGTGGTCAGCAACAGGCCCTGCGCCGCCTGCAGGCCGAGCGAATGGATGTCGGTGATCAGCGCGAGCAGCGCCGCCATCTGCTGGCCGCCCTTGAACACGCCGAACTCCGAACCGGTCTTGATCTCGTTCATGTTGTTCGGCGGACCGGCGGCGATGCCGATGATCTTGGCCTTCGAGGCCTGTGCCTGCAGCACGAAGGATGAGAGGTCGGGGGTTGCCAGGGGGGTGCGGACCGAGCCGAGCACCTTGCCGCCATTGGCGGTGATGACGGCGGAGGCGTCCCGCTCCAGCGAGTGGCCGAACGCGTAGTCATCGGTGATGAAGAACCAGGTGTCGCCGCCCCGCTTGACCACCGCCTGCGCGGTGCCGACCGCCAGCGCATGGGTATCGAATACCCACTGCATGGCGTAGGGCGAACAGAATTTGCCGTGGAAATCGGCGGTGCCGGTCGAATGCGTGATGAACAGCCGGTGCTTTTCGTTGGCGACGTTCTGCACTGCAAGGCCGACGGCCGAGACCGGTACGTCGACGATCAGGTCGACCTGCTCGGTGTCATACCAGCGCCGCGCGATGGCCGCGCCGATATCAGGCTTGAGCTGATGATCGCCGACCACCACGGTGATCGGCTTGCCCGCAACCGTGCCGCCGAAATCATCGACCGCCATTTGCGCCGCCGTTACCGAACCCTGCCCGGTCGGGGTCGAAGCTGGTCCGTTCATGTCGGTGAGAACGCCGATCTTGACCACATCGTCGGAGATCTGCGCTGCCGCCACCGCCGATGTGAGCATCGCCGCCGCGAATGCGGCGAGCATGGAGATGGTTCTCGCTGACATCAAATCTGTCCCTCCCGCTTTATGTATCAAGTGCTCAGGCTGCGCATCGGCGTTGCCCCGACGTCGTCAGGCAAGTATTTGTGCAGTCAATTCGCAGGATCAGTCAATCAGGCCGCAAACCGGACGCGGCCGGCCGGTGCCGCATCGTAACCGGTCAGCTCCACGGCGCGCTGCTTCAGCCGCTTGTCGCCGAGAAAGCCGATCAGGGCCTGTAGGGCGGGGCGGAAGTAGCTGCGCTGGCGGGTCAGGAGGTCGAAATTTTCCCACAATAGCGGGACGAAATCGAGTCCGGCCGTGCTTGCCGCGGCGCGCGTTGCGATGCCGCAATCGGCGCGTCCTGCGCGCACGGCGGCGGCGAGGTCTGGGCCGGTGAGACAGGGCGGCTCCAGCCGGTGTAACTCCTTCGCGCCGGCGCCCATGCGCCTCAGCAGTGTTTCCAGCAGCAATTGGCCGCCGGCACCGGGCTGCCTGATTGCCATTTTCGCGCCGCACGCAAGCACGTCGGCCAGACTCCGCAGATTTCTGGGATTGTCCGGCGCAAGCAGAAGCCCCTGTTCACGCCGCGCCACGCCGATCAGGACGGCATCATGCAGGCCCGGCATGGCGCGGACGGTTGCGATATTGGCGTCGGCAAGCGTATTGGGGAGATCGTAGTCGCCATGAAAATGAATCGCGGTCGCGATCACCTCGCCGCGCTGGAGGCGTGCGACGCCGCGCGTGGTGCCTTCGCTGAGCGACGCCAGCCCGGAGCCGGATTCGCGCAAGCTCCATTCCAGCAAATCGTCCTGGCTGCCGCCCACGACCGGCGGTGGATTTGCGGCGATCATGCCGGGCGGCCGGGTCAGCCCCGAAAGCACCCACAGATCCAGCTCATGGCGCGGAAACAACCACTTGCCCGTGACCTTGCTGCAGGGGATAGCGCCGGCTGTCACCAGCTCATAAAGCTTGCGTTCACCAAGCCGGAGATAGTCGGCAGCCTCGCTGGTGGTCAGGAATTCCATGCTGCGTTCATATGCACATTTCTGTTCCTGTTCAACCAATTGGCGAGAATCGGAATATTTCCGGAAGAGGGCATATTGGTCCGTGAAGACGGAGCTCGGTCATCTTCGCCGACCGGTTGATTGCGCCCGGAAGGGCATGCCGTATTGCCGCCGGCGTGATCGGCGGTCGGCGGCTATTGCTTTCCTGATGCCGGGGCGGGGCACCTGAAGGGAGCGGCCGTCGACGGAGATGCGCGCTGAGCCTCAGCTAGGCCCCATCCAGGGCCGCCAATCGGTCTGCCTCCGCGATGTCCTCGACCGTGTTGGCATTGAAGAACGGATCGAGCGGCGCCGTCGGCCAGGTCACGGTGGCAAGCTTGTAGCGCGCGGTAAAGCGGTCGATCTTCCTGATGTCTTCCACGACCAGCGCGTGGCGCAGCTCCTCGCGCAGCGCGACGCGCCACAAGCCGATCACCGGATGCGATTGGCCGTCGGAGGCCGCGACCGCGAGTTCGGCGTTGGCCTCGGCACGGGCCCGTTGCAGCCGCGCAACGAGATCGCGCGGCAGGAACGGACAATCCGCCGCCGCGCTCAGCATCCACTGAACCTCGGGCCGGTTGGCCGCGGTCCAGTCC
>NZ_JBAURI010000386.1:0-5538 GCF_049581145.1 Bradyrhizobium sp. | reverse complement strand
TCGTTTACCAAAGCTTCGTAGTCCTGCCCTGCCACCAGCGTCAGCACCCGGTTGAACAGCGAGGGCCGCAGCGCGCCGCTCTTGGCAAAGGGCACATCGAGCGTCTTCAGGAATTCCTGCAGGGCATGAACCTTCTCCAGGGTCGGCTCGTCGTGCACGCGATAGATCAGCGGCAGCGCCTTCTTCTCCAGCATTTCGGCGGCGGCGACATTGGCGAGGATCATGAATTCCTCGATCAATTTATGCGCGTCGAGCCGCTCCGGCACCACGACGCGGTCGACCGTGCCGTCAGGCTTGAGCAGGATCTTGCGCTCGGGGATATCGAGATCGAGCGGATCGCGCTCGTCGCGCGCGCGTTTTGCCACCGCATAGGCCGCGTAGAGCGGCCTGAGGATGGTCTCGAGCAGGGGGCCAGTGATGTCGTCGGGCCGGCCGTCGATTGCGGCCTGGGCCTGCGCGTAGTTCAGCTTGGCGGCCGAGCGCATCAGCACGCGGTGAAAACTGTGCGAGCGCTTGCGGCCGTCGGCGCCGATCACCATGCGCACCGCGAGCGCGCCGCGCGGCTCGCCCGGCACCAGCGAGCAGAGATCGTTGGAAATGCGCTCGGGGAGCATCGGCACGACGCGATCGGGAAAATACACCGAGTTGCCGCGCAGCAGCGCGTCATGATCGAGCGCCGAGCCGGGGCGGACATAGAAGGCGACGTCGGCGATCGCGACATGGACGATATGGCCGCCCTTGTTGTTCGGATCGGAATCGGGCTCGGCATGCACCGCGTCGTCATGGTCCTTGGCGTCGGGCGGATCGATGGTGACGAGCGGCACGCCGCGAAAATCCTCGCGGCCCTTCAGCGTCGCTGGCGTGGCCTCCTCGGCCTCGCGCAGCGCGGCTTGCGAGAAGACGAGCGGAATGTCGTGGGCATGAATCGCGATCAGGCTGATGGCCTTTTCGCTGGCGAGCGAGCCGAGCCGCTCCCTGACCTTGCCGGAGGCGAGGCCGAAGCCGCGCGAACGGACGACGTCGACGGCGACCAGATCGCCGTCCTCGGCGCCGTTCGTGTCCGTCTTGGCGATATTGAGTTCGCGTCCGGCCTGCTTCTTGTCGACCGGAACGAGCCGCCCGCCGCCGCCAGGCAGCGTGCGAAACACGCCGAGCACGCGGTGCCTGGCGTGATCGATGATCTTGACGACGCGCCCGCGATAGGCGGCGCCGTCAGCCTCCTCGGCGCGCTCGACATGCAGCAGCGCGCGGTCGCCGACCCCTGGGGTTGCGAGCGGGCGCGCGTGGCGGGAAGCCGCGATGCGGATCTTCGGCGGTTCGCCGCTTTCGGCCTCATCCCATTCGGCGGGCACAGCGATCAGCTCGCCGTCGGCATCGCGGCCGATGATGTCGGCCATCAGGGTGGCCGGCAGGCTCGCGGTCTCCGCGACCTTCTTGCCGCGCTTGATGATGCTGCCTTTCTCGGCCAGCTCGCGCAGCATCCGCTTCAACTCGGCGCGGTCGGCGTTCTTCAGCCCGAACTCGCGCGCAATCTCCTTTGTGCCGGATTTGCCGGGATTGGCGCGAATGAAGGCGACGATGGCGTCCTTGGTTGGAAAGCCGCTGTCGCGCGCGCTCGTCACGTCGGCATCATCCGCGCGCCTTGCCGGCGCTCTTCTTGGCCGTCTTGGCGGCTGGCGCGGGTTTCGCTGCCGAGGTCTTGGCGTCGGAAGCAACCGGCGCACGAGCCTTGCTGATCGCATCCGACTTGGGTTTGGCAGCCGCGACCTTGGGCTTGGCGGCGCCCTTCTTTACCGACGGCTTTTTCACAGGTTTTGGCGGAGCTTCCGCCTCGGCGTCTTTCTCGGTGCTGGTCTCGGACTTTTTTTCCGACTTTTGCTCCGTCTTTGCCGGCTTTTCAGCCTTCTTCGCGCTCGTCTTTTCGGCCTTCTTGGCCTTCTTGCCGCGCGCGGGCTTGCCGCCGCCCTTCGCGGCGCGCTCGTCGATCAGCGTGATGGCCTCCGCAAGGGTGATCGTGTCTTTTTCCTTGTCGCTCGGGATCGTCGCATTGATGCCGCCCGCGGTGACGTAGGTGCCATAGCGTCCGCTCTTCACCGCGACCGCGCCAAGGCTCGGATGATCGCCAAGCGGCTTGCCGGGATCAGCACCGAAACGTCGGCCGCTCGGGCCTTTCGCGATCTTTTCCGCGATCAGCGTCACCGCGCGGTTGAGCCCGATGTCGAACACTTCGTCGCCGGCTTCCAGGCTCGCATAGGTCTTCTCATGCCGCACGAAGGGCCCGAAGCGGCCGAGGCCGGCCGTGATCGGCTCGCCGGTCTCGGGATGCTTGCCGATTTCGCGCGGCAGCGACAATAGCTTCAGCGCCAGCTCGAGCTCGATATCTCCGGGCGATATGTTCTTCGGAATCCCGGCGCGCTTGGGCTTTTCGCCCTCCGCATAGTCCTTCTGGTCGCCGAGTTGGATGTAGGGACCGAATCGTCCGGCTTTCACCGTGACGTCGAGCCCGGTGTTCGGATCCTTGCCGAGAACGCGGTCGGCACTGGCCTCCGAGTCCGCCGCCAGCGGACGGGTGTAACGGCACTCCGGATAATTCGAGCAGCCGACGAAGGCGCCGAACTTGCCGGCCTTCAGGTTCAGTCTGCCGGTGCCGCAGGTCGGGCACTGCCTGACATCGCCGCCATCCGCGCGTGGTGGATAGATGTGCGGCCCCAGCATCTCGTCGAGCGCGTCGAGCACTTCCGCGACGCGCAGATCCTTGATGTCGTCGACCGCGCCAATGAAATCGCCCCAGAAATCCCTCAGCACCTGCTGCCAGGAAATCTCGTTGTTCGAGATGCGGTCGAGCTGCTCTTCGAGGTCGGCGGTGAAATCATATTCGACGTAGCGGCGAAAGAAGTTTTCCAGGAATGCGACGACGACGCGGCCCTTGTCCTCGCCATGCAGGCGTTTCTTCTCCAGCTTGACATAGCCGCGGTCTTTCAGGACCTGCAGGATCGAGGCATAGGTCGAAGGCCGGCCGATGCCGAGCTCTTCCATCCGCTTGACCAGGGAAGCTTCCGAGAAACGCGGCGGCGGCTCGGTGAAATGCTGGGTCACGGCGAGATCCTGCCGCTTCAAGGGATCGCCTTCGCTCATCGGGGGCAGGCGGCGGCTGTCGTCATCTTCCTCGTCGTCGCGGCCCTCCTGGTAGAGCGCGAGGAAACCGTCGAACTTGATGACCTGGCCGGTGGCGCGCAGGTCGAGCACGCGCGAACCCGCTTTGGCTGCGATGTCGACGGTGGTGCGTTCCAGTTCGGCCGATTCCATCTGGCTTGCGATGGTGCGGGTCCAGATCAACTCATAGAGCTTGGCCTGATCGGCCTCGAGCCGCCGGTGCATGTCGGCGGGCCGCCGCGTCAGGTCGGTCGGACGGATGGCTTCGTGCGCTTCCTGCGCGTTCTTGGCCTTGGCCTGGTACTGCCGCGGGGCCTCGGGCACATAGGCGTTGCCGTAATCCTTGCCGATCACCTCGCGTGCCTGCGTGATCGCCGATGGATCGATCTGCACGCCGTCGGTCCGCATATACGTAATGAGACCGGTGGTCTCGCCGCCGATATCGATGCCCTCGTAGAGCCGCTGCGCGATGCGCATGGTGTGCGCCGGCGCGAAGCCGAGCTTGCGGCTGGCTTCCTGCTGCAGCGTCGAGGTGGTGAAGGGGGCCTGCGGATTGCGCCGTGCCGGCTTGGCGTCGACCGTCGTGACCGTGAATGTCGCGGCCTCGATCGCCTTCTTGAAATCCTCGGCCTCGACGCCCGAGCCGATGTCGAGGCGCTGGATTTTCTTGCCGTCGGCGCCGACCAGTCGTGCTTCGAAGGCGTCGCCGCGCGGCGTCGTCAGCGTCGCGACCAGCGACCAATATTCCCGCGGCACGAATTTCTCGATCTCGAGCTCGCGGTCGCAGACCAGCCGCAGCGCGACCGACTGCACCCGGCCGGCCGAGCGCGCGCCGGGCAATTTGCGCCACAACACCGGCGAGAGCGTGAACCCAACCAGATAATCCAGCGCGCGGCGCGCCATATAGGCGTCGACCAGCGCGCCATCGATCTGGCGCGGATTCTTCATCGCGTCCGTCACCGCCTGCTTGGTGATGGCGTTGAACACCACGCGCTCGATCTTTTGATCCTTCAGCGCGCGCTTCTCCTTCAGCACCTCCAGCACGTGCCACGAGATCGCTTCGCCCTCGCGGTCGGGGTCGGTCGCGAGGATCAGCCGGTCGGCGCCCTTGAGCGACTTGGCGATATCGTTGAGGCGGCCCGCCGCTTTGGGGTCGATCTCCCAGATCATCTTGAAATTATGTTCTGGATCGACCGAACCATTCTTGGCAGGGAGGTCGCGGACATGGCCGAAAGAGGCTAGAACCTCATAGGACGAGCCGAGATACTTATTGATCGTCTTGGCCTTCGCCGGCGACTCCACGATGACGATATTCATATTATTCCAAGGGCTTACGGAAAAAATAGCGGCCGGTTCCGCGAGATTCGCGCCAGCCGCCCGACCGGAACATGGGTGGTGAGGGCGTCGCTGTCAAATCGACAGATGTTGAAGGCTAGTTCCATCAGCACGACTCAGTGTCTGGAAAGTTGTGAGATACCGTCTTAGGATTGCGCTCTTTTTGAGAGCAAATTTCGAATAATGCACGGATTTGGACGTATCCTGAATAATCGGATGTATTTTGGCTAAATCACTGCGCAAGCGCCGGGGGTGTCCCCCGCAAACGGACATGAGTCAGCGGTTCGAGGAACCACCACTCCAGAACAATCGTTCCGAGGAGGCGGTGACTCTGATTGCCGAAACGGCCGCACACCTGCGTGGGTTGGCGCGGCACCATAAGCTCGACCTCCTGTCCTACCTGCTTGCGATGGTGCAGCTGGAGGCCGACGAGCACATCAAACTGCTGAAACGGCGCAAGCTGTCGTGAAGGGCTGACCGTAGAGCCTACCGCGGAGCGGACTTCAGCCGCGACCGCTTGCCGGCCGGCCTCGGCTTGAGCGTGGTCTCGGCGGCACTGAGCAGCCGCCCGTCCTGGGAATAGAGTTCGAGCGTCCGCACCGGGCGGCATTCGTCGCGATCGACCAGGATGGTGGCGATGTCGTCCGGGGATTCGTCATACGCCTCGCTCCATTGCCGCAAGGCAACCAGGATCGGGAACACGCCGCGTCCCTTTGGGGTGAGCAGATAGTCCTGGTAGGCGCTACCGTCGGAGGCGGGCGCCGTGGTCAGGATGTCCTTGTCGACGAGGGTCCGCAGCCGCACGGCCAGGATATTTTTGGCAAGCCCGAGGCTCTTCTGGAATTCGCCGAAGCGGCGGCGGCCGAGCAGCGCGTCGCGGATGATCAAGAGCGACCACCAGTCGCCGATCGCGTCCAGCGACCGGGCGATCGGGCAGCCATTGTCTTGGAGGCTCGTTCGTTTCACCATCATAGTCCCCCCGGCGATCTCCGGTTCCGCTCGCTCGATCACGGCCTTGTGTGGTTGCATCATAAAACCAGATGCCGTAGC
>NZ_JBAURI010000385.1:0-1689 GCF_049581145.1 Bradyrhizobium sp. | reverse complement strand
GCCGAGATCTATGCCGGCCGCTTCGTGTTCGCCGGCAAGATCGTGACCTGCCACGGCCGCTCGATCTTCGACCTCGAGCCGCCGTCGGAGGACTGGGAGGTGGCGCTGCTCGGTTTCGGCTGGCTGCGGCATCTGCGCGCCGCCGACACCGCGCTGACCCGCGCCAACGCACGGGCGCTGCTGGAGGACTGGATTTCCAATCCGTCGCATAGCCGCCCGATTGCCCGCCGCGCCGACGTGCTGTCGCGTCGGGTGATCTCGATGTTGTCGCAGGCCCCGCTTGTGCTGGGCGATACCGACAGCAAATTCTACCGTCGCTATTTGCGCGGACTGACGCGGGAGATTCGCTATCTGCGCTTTGCGATGCTCGACAATCCCGACGGCATGCCGCGGCTGCAGGTGCTGATCGCGCTGTGCTATGCCTCGCTCTGCCTCGCCAACCAGGCCCGGCACATCCGCCATGCCAGCCGCAAGCTGTCGGACGAATTGCAGCAGCAGATCCTGCCCGACGGCGGGCACATTTCCCGCAATCCCGGCGCCCTGATCGAAATCCTGGTCGACCTGTTGCCGCTGCGGCAGACCTTTGCCGCGCGCAACATCGCGCCGCCGCCCGCGCTGTTGAACGCCATCGACCGCATGATGCCGATGCTGCGCTTCTTCCGGCACGGCGACGGCTCGATCGCCCTGTTCAACGGCATGAGCGGCACGCCCTCGGACATCCTGGCGACGCTGCTCGCCTATGACGACACCCACGGCACGCCGATGGCGAGCATGCCGCATTCGGGCTTTCAGCGCCTCGATGCCGGGCAGACTACCGTGATCATGGACACCGGGCCACCGCCGCCGCCGAATGTCAGTCACGAAGCCCATGCCGGCTGCCTGTCATTTGAATTGTCGTCCGGGACGAGCCGCATCATCATCAATTGCGGCATGCCCTCGACCGGCCGCGACAATTGGCGCGCCTTTGCGCGCAGCACGCCGGCGCATTCGACCCTGACATTTCACGACGTTTCATCCTGCCAGTTCGTCGAGCTGAGCGCGATGAAGCGGTTCCTGCACGGCGCGCCGATCGTCGCGGGACCTGTCATCGTCGACAATTTTCGCGAGGTGGTCACCAACGGCGTGCTGCTGACCACCACGCATGACGGCTACCTGCCGCGGTTCGGCGTGCTGCATCGCCGGCTGTTGATGCTGGCGCAGGACGGCTCCCGGCTCGACGGCGAGGACACCGTCGCGCCGGCGCCGGGCGGGCGCATCAAGGCCCACGAGACCGATTTTGCGATCCGCTTTCACCTGCACCCGTCGGTCAAGGCGAGCCGCCTCAGCGACGCGCGCGGCGTCATGCTGGTGCTGCCGAACCGCGACGTCTGGACCTTCGAGGCGCTCGACGACAAGGTCGATCTCGAGGACAGCGTGTTCCTGGCCGGGAATGACGGTCCCCGCCGCACCAGCCAGATCGTGATTCGGCAGGACTCGCGCTACGCCTCTTCGATCCGCTGGAGCTTTGTGCGCTCGACCTCGTCGCCCGCCGCCACCAACGCCCGGCGCAGCGGCCGCCACGAGCCGGAATTGCCGCTGTGATTGCGCTGGACGCCCGGGTCCCGCCATCCGGCTCCGGCCGGTTGACCGTTTCGCCGCCGGCCAAACCATGCTACGCGGCGACTGGCGCGCGATGACGTCAAGTTGAGA